>DLFY01000129.1:0-4338 GCA_002482415.1 Phycisphaerales bacterium UBA7708 | reverse complement strand
TTCTGGGCCTCATTGCCTGTGCCGGTTTTGTGTCACAATATCTCTATCTGCCGAAGCAATAATCATCAAAACTGGGATTGGTTTAACTGCGACCGTACAACCGCTTCCATTGCGGATTTTTACGCGGTCAATCCCGGCGATCCCATGTTCAGTGGAATTACCCTGATCAATGGAAGCGTACCCGTGTTTGCATCGGCGGTTGACTTTTCCGTTCCCGATCAACCTTATGCCGGCAACGGCATCCCTCTGGCTGCGGATAGTTCAGGCCGGCCAGTGATTGTCCGTTTTACAGGGACTGAACCCGGCTACTATGATGGCTCGATTTATAATCCCAATCTATCGCCCCGGATTTACTTTGCGATGCCGGCGACTCCAGCGCTCTTTTTCGCCAACGCAACGCCTGCGGCCAAACAGCTTCTTCGCAACGCCATTACTGAACTGCTGCCGGAGTGCTGGCTGGCCGGGGATGTCGATTGCGACCGGGATGTGGATTTGCAGGACTTCTGCCAGTTGTCCGACCACTGGCTCCAGGACAATCTGCCGCAAAGGGCCGATATTGTTCCCGACGGACAGGTGAATCTTGATGACCTGATGCTCCAGGCCCAGTTCTGGCTGTCGGGAGTGGATTACACCGCACCTTCGCCCAATCCTTCCACGTGGACCAATATCCCGGCGATTCAGGACGGCGGCTTCGTCCAGATGAAAGCTGCCAGCACCAATGACGACCTGCATGGTGTTCAATACCGCTTTGAGTGTATCGAAAACGCTCTTTATTCCAGCGGCTGGCAGTATGACCGCCAGTACAGTCCCGCCGGCCTGCCGACCGGCACGGATATCTCCTTTCGGGTCAAAGCACGCGACACCTCAAGCCGCTGGAACGAAACGCTCCCTTCCACTATCCAAACCGTCCGAACCGATGGGCTTTTTTATCAAATTGCCGACGCCTCCGCGGCGGTGGCGCTGGATGACCATCGTTTTATCACGGCCGGCGATGAAGACAATACCCTGCGCGTCTATCACTGGAACCAGCCTGCGTCGGGACCGATTATCGAAACGTGTGTCTCCGCTGCGATTGCAGTGGACCCGTCCCGCCCCGAAGCCGATATCGAAGGGGCGACATGGTTCAATAACCGCGTCTTCTGGATTACGTCGCATGGCCGCAGCCGCGAAGGGGACTATTGGCAAAGCCGCTACCGCATCTTTGCCACGACCATCGCCCCGGACGGGTCGGCGGTTGTGGACGGTGTTTATGCCAATTTGATTGACAGCCTGATCCAATATGACAAAATCTGGAATCTGGGGCTGCAGGCCGCCATCGGCACACTCGGCGACCACATTAATCCTGCGTCGATTCCCGACCTGGCTCCCAAGGTCAACGGACTCAATATCGAGGGGCTGTGCACGACTGCCGATGGGTCAAAAATGTTTATCGGTTTTCGTAACCCAAGACCCGTCGTGAATGGTAAAATCATGGCCCTGGTCATCCCGCTTGCCAATCCCGAAGCGGTCGTCCTGGCCGGCCAGCCCCCCATCCTCGAACCGCCGCTGTTCATCAACCTCAACGAGATGGGTATCCGCAGCATCGAATACAGCACCTCCATGGGCGAATACCTGGTCGTCGCCGGCTCGCATTTAGGAGGGGGCGAAAGCCCTGTCCAGGTTCTCTATAATTACGACTTTGCCCTGCAGGATAAAGACAAACTGGCCGCATTTTCTGACCTTACCCCGGAAGCGGTTTTCCAGTTCCCGGGCAGCAGTGATATCCACCTGCTCAGTGATGACGGAACCCGGCTGATTGACACTCCCGCAGGACCCATCGAAAACAAGCTCCTGCCATACTGGATGCGAATTTTCCGCACGCGAACCATCAAGCCATAGGAAGACAGGTAATGCCATTTCGGTGCGCATAACAGGGTGCGATGCGAAAAAAGGTCTGTTTTTCGTATCTCCCCAATCTGAATTAAAGCCGACTCGGTTTGTCCACTGTTTTATATGCCCTATACCGTTGTCACTTGGAAGATTGTGTCAAATTTGTGAAGCCGATATATGGGAGTGTTGAACCCTCGCCTTTTTTGATGGTCTTGACCTCCTGGCCGCGTTTTTCGCTGACCAGTGTCACAAATGGATCTTCATTGTAGCAAACCTCGGCGAAAAAGGCAAAGACACTCGAGTTGTCATTCACGAACATGGGAGCAAGTTTCCCTGCGGTCGTGGTATAACTGAATCCCCCCAGCACTTCACTGCGTCCGCCCCTCAGTGTCTCAAGCAGGGTGCCGCCGCGTTCCGTCTTGTAGCCGAGAATCCACACATCGCCGGCATCGTTGACCAGATGCGTCCCCTGGTTTTCAATATTGAGTTGCCGGGCCCAGAGACGCTGGCGGGTTAGTTTCAGGTCATGTGTGACCACATCTTCAAAGAAAAGTTCTCCGTTTTCGGCCCGGCGGGTGAATGTAAGATCGCAATCGGCAACACTTCGCATCACGAGCGTACGATTCGTGTCGATTTCCAGCCCGCCATGGATGGTGGAAAAATGCTCCAACACGACCACCGTCGAATCCCCATCACCAAGGCGAATGTCCGGATGAAGGCCTTCGCCGTAATTGATCCATCCACCCAGGCCCATGACACGCCGCACACTGCCTCGGATGATTACCGGGGACCGCAAGTTATAGCAGCCGGGAAGAAACACTGTAGTTGCGCCGGAATCCATCGCCTTCTGGATAGCAGTCGCCGAATCCGCCTTCCCGGTTGGGTCGGCGCCGAAGACATCCACATTGGCCCAGGTCTGCGGATTGTCCCAGGGCACTTCAGGGGTTTCTTTCACAGGCAGCCGAAGTGAGCGCGCCGGCGATGGTAAAGGGCTGGTTACAGGGTGCGAGAAATACTCGTCGATGTCCGGCCCGGCGCTGCCGGGCTTGTCTTGGCCCTGAATGCGATAAGCGGCTGCGAAGTCCGGCGTCTTCATGTCCGCAAGTGCTCGGCTGTAGCCAGTGGTCCTGATGTCACGCAGGTAAATCCGTCCGCCATTGAAGTTGACGATTGCCGGCGCTGTAGCCGCATTGCCGTGTCCGGTCAGCTTCGCATGGATCAGGCACAGCGTGCCATAGGTTGAAACCGCTGGAACGGTGTTGTCGCTGGTCAGTCCGCGGATGCTGATGGTTTGCCCCTCGTTCTTGAACCCGACGCTATGCTGTCCTCGCAGGGTGATATGCTCGAATGTCTGGCTGTTTACCGCTCGGGCCGTGGCGATCCCGGTTTGAAAACCGACAACCTCGCAATTGCGCACCAATAAAGGACCGTTCATATCGCGATGTCCCAGGTCCAGGCCAACGACCCCGCTTCCCTCGCCGGCTATGAACCGGCAATTGCGGACTGCGCCGGAGTTGTTCGAATAGAACTGCAGGGCAATCGCGCCCGGGTTCTGCGAGCCAACATCGAATGTCAGGTTCTCAACATAGTTGTGAAACCAGTCTGCCGAACCGAAGCCGCCGCACCACATGATCGCTTCCGGCCTGGATGCGTTGGTAAATATGCCATCCCTGAGCCTGATGGTGGTCAAATTACAATGCTCTCCGCGCAGCATGGTCTTGCCCCAGTTGTCCCGGCCGTTCCATTGCTTGGGCCAGGTCAGCGTGCGGCTCACGAGATAGACACCCTTGGGAAAATACAGCAGTTTGTGCAGGCCGACATTTTCATTGATGGCACGCTGCAGTGCGTCGGTGTCGTCCGCTATGCCATCGCCTTTCGCCGAATATGGCGGTTGGCTTACATCCACCACAAATGGAGATATCGGAAAGCGCTGATGGATTGTGGAAACTTCGCTACCTTGTGCTGGAATAGTGCCGCCGCTCAGGATGTTTACCAGCAGCCCGATGTGGATGAGGAATTGTGTCATTAACATCATATCGCGTTCCTGTATACCCATGAGCAGGATAAAAAGTTGTTTCCGCTGACCTGGTTTAAGCCGCACCCGGTACCGCCCGAGGGGCAATGATAGTCCGTTTCATCATATTCTGTGACGATCCTCGCGCTAAAATGATACGTGTTACGTAGTTTATGGAGCCATTATACCCATGAGCAAAGAAAATTTCAATTGTGAAGAAGTCCATATATCAATTCTGTGAATCTGCCTGCGTGATTGTGTTGGAAAAAGAAATTGTTTCTTCCTCCAATTTTTATACCATACTGATCCTGCTTGAAATTTCCCGTTTCGTCGCGGCTAAAGAGCTATCAGCCGCCAGCTTCCAGCACTATCTCTATCACCGCGGCTGCGTAGGGTAACGTGACCCCGTGAACACACGCGGCATAAAACGGCCTATGGCCGTCGCGGAATAATCA
>DLFY01000189.1:5075-10924 GCA_002482415.1 Phycisphaerales bacterium UBA7708 | reverse complement strand
CCAATAGAGATTGTATGATGTCAGCGTTCCCTCACCCGAAGTCTGCTTATAGTCAACATACTGGCGCTGCAGTTCCGAATAGTCCCGGGAACGCCCCAGCGGGCAGATAAACACATCAACCCGCGGAAGATAACTGCCCAGATAATAATACATCCCCTGATATTTGGCGTTCTGAACGGCACCGGATCCCTGATGGTAATTCAGATAGTTCACCACGCTGAATGACCCGTCAATCCGTTCGGCCGGATGCGGCGGCAAAGCGCCATCATGGCTGGACGAATACGAAAATACCCCCAGCAGCGTCTGATGCTGATTATTGGCACAAAGCATCAGCCGTGCGGTTTGCCTGGCTTTTCGCAGAGAGGGTGTAACAATCGACATCAGCAGGGCAATAATCGCGATGACAACCAGCAGTTCAATTAATGTAAAACCATTCTTTTTCATCCCGTGTTCCTCGAAAAGTCCGTTTTCCTGAATTTGTCTCAAAAAACGTCAAATAAAGGCTGTCAAACACAGAGCCAACATCGATGAAGAAAATGCGATGGTCGCTGAAGATGCATTTCAGATTTTGGGCAGCACTGTCTGAAAGGAGCCGCAGTCGGCCTGCGGCTCCCTGTTTTGTCTGTCATCAGATACAGGTTGGAACAATATTGCATTCCAGCCATGTTTCTGCAATCGGCATAAAATCATATAAATTGGTACGACAATCGCGGAATTGTACCCCAATCCCACTCGGCCCGGCAATATCGTAAACCGGATATTGCGTACAGATTTCGGCACCCGGTGTAAAATCGGTATAGATTCGGGCGATGGCCACGGCATCCAGCGGATAACTCCAGATGCGAACGTCATCCAGCAGACCCGTATAGGCCACACGGCCATCCGGGAATTCAGCGCCAAAAATCAGGGCCGCCGGGCTGCCCGTGGGGATTCCCGTGTACGTCACCTGATTGCGCAGAACACCATTGACATAGATTTTCGATACTTTTACTGCCGCATCGTAGGTTCCGGTTACCAGGTGCCATGCATCATCATCCACATCCGTATTAGAAGACAAATCATTGGGGCTCATCTGACGCAGCGTATGAATGCCTTTGCCGGAAGCATCGTGAGTTAAAATAAATCCGCGGGCAGGGTCCGATCCCTGCTTGGCGACGTACGCACCCCAGGCAGTATTTTTGGCGGACATATTCACCCAGGCGCTGACGGTATAACCCTGTGGATAGAAGTTAAAGAAATCGGCACTGCCGACAATCGTGACAAGGCCATCCACGTCGCCAAACAACTGCAGGGCGCCGCCGTCTTTGCCGACAGCCGCATAGTTCGGATCGACCGAGGTGCCGTTATGTATCGGTGCGTCTGGAATCGCCAGGCCCACCGAATCGGTTAAATCCCCGTCCAGCTTCCACCAGCCCGCAAGACGCTGCGTCATCAACTGTGCCGTCGCCGAAGCCGCAGGCACATTCAGGCTGTTGTCGGCAACACAGTGGTATAATCCTTCATCATCGAGCTGGATATCATAGATTGTCAGGGTCGATGTCTTTTCTCCGCTATACAGCGTTGTCGCCGTCAGGGCAATCCCATCTTTGTACCACTGATAGGTTTCGGTATTCAGCGCCGTCACGCTAAACTGGACCTGGGCCGTGCCGGCCGGGACCGTCTGACTGACTGGCTGGACCTGAATAAGAGCTTCTTCGGGTCGCGTGGTAAAAGACCAGACACTGCCAGGATGAATGATGGGATTCGGCACATTGGGCTCCATCGCATCGACCCGCCAATAATACAGGGTATTGGGATTCAGCGATACCGTCAAGCTGGTGCCGACCGCCGAAGTCCGTATGGCCGGATCACCCTGTGTGACCAATGTTTCATTCGGATCCAGATAGACATGATATCCTGACGGCGTATAGGCATCGGCTGCCGCCCAGGTCAGTGTCAAATCAAACGGCACATTGACCGCACCATTTGCAGGAAACGGCGAATGTGCATACGGTGTCGTTGTGCTGTAGGCGGCTTTGAAATGTGCATTCCAATCAGGCCGGTTGACAGTCCTGTTCCCCGTCTGAATAAATCCTCCATATGCATAGCCGCCCTGAGCATTGGTCAGCGTATCCAGTTCGATCCCGCCGCCGGTGAGCTGCAGTTGATCGTTGACAAACAAAAGGGCATATTGCGTATCCTTATCCAGGGCAAGATAATCGAACTGCCAGGTCATCAGTGCTCCATTGGCAGTGCCGGGAAAATCGACCGAATTGGTTGAAACGCCCAATACGGCCCCATAGCCCGTGACTGAGTCATAGGTGGTCACCGCCAGAAACGTCAGGCCGCTTCCGCCATAACCGCTGGAGGACTTGGCAAAAGTCCAGTCCTTTAAATACACCGTCTGCGGGACTGTCGTTCCGGCCGGATCCAGAATGGCCCTGGCCGGCATGAACGTAATGCCGAGTCCTCCGGCCTGATTGTCTGTAAAATCGCCATAGCTGTCGGTAAATTCTGCTGCACTGACCATCGCTGTCAAACTGAAAACAAAACCCGTAACCCAAATTCTCAATACTGTTTTTTTCATTTTTGACCTCCTGGTAATAATAGCGTTTGTGCACAGTCCCTGCCGCATCCAAGCCATCCCTGAATTACTTCATTTCAATACGTTTTTCTCAATTTTACATTCCTGTCATCTCAGATGTCTTTTGTGGTTCTATGCCCGTTCACCAGATGTTCTGTTATTGATTCGTGATTCCAATCAGCTTCGAGATATGTCCCAGATGCTGAATGATTAACCTGGCGGCCCGGTCACTGTCATGCGCTGCCAGGGCATTAAACAGCTCTTTGTGCGAAGACACTCCGGTTCCTTCGAGATTGTGACGATACTGCTCAGCGCCCTCCGACCGCATCAGCACATGATAGGCCATCGCATACCATTGCAGCAGTTTTGAACGCAATAGCTGGGCATACGCCGGTCCGCCGGCGAATTCGGCAACCTGAAGATGGAAGTGCACATCCATTTTGCGAAAGGCGGACATATCCTCCTGCGTCTTGGCCTTCTCCAGAGCATTCAGAATTTCCCGCATGGTTTCAATCTGGGCATCCGTAATCCGTGCAGCCAGAGAATAAAAAGTCCCGGTTTCGAAACTTAAACGGAATTGATAAATCTCTTTGGCTATTTTCAGATCACTGAAGTCCACTAAAAAGGAGCCTTTGTTGCCGATGGTATGAATCCAGCCTTCCTGTCGGAGACGAAACACCGCCTCCCGCACCGGCCCATTACTGATACCCAGGGCCTTGGCCAGAATCGATTCGGTAATCTTGCCGCCGTATTCCACCGCATGGGATTGCCCTTCTCCGGGAAATACGATTTCCTTTAAAATATGCTCATAGACCTGTTCGGCCAGAGTCGTTTCTCGTTTCCCCCCCCCGTGCAGCGGAATGAATTCGAGCATTTTATTCATCGGAACCGATAAATCCCGTGTCTTGATGTTCGCACCGACTGGAACCATTTTTGTTTATTCCTTGAATTACTTTTAGTCAAAACACACTTAAGTACTTAAGTGTAATATATCTATATCAAACCCAAGAAGTCAATTAATTTATTTTTTTATTTTTCGAAATAGCCATATCTCATTATATATACTATCCTTACGAATATTTTCACCCTTTTTCAACATCCCTTTTTCAGTCATCTCCCTGGGTATTTCAATGATTCCGCTGACGCGATATTCACAGCAAATGGATTCATTTTGGAAGGAACAGTCCTGACAGTACCACATCCGAATATAATTGTTATTGGGACAATCGGAATCGTCTTTATGGCGGGTATGCAGCCCTGGATACCGAAGTTATGGATGGCATAGATCCATCGACGACAGGCGAAAAAAAAACTGAAAAATGCTTGGCGTCCTGCTTGGCGTCAGCGTGCGGAAAAAGGCGAATTTCTGCGAACCAGAATGAACTGAAAACCCCTGTTATTTCGGAAAATCGAATTACGCCGAAAACGTCTATAACTGCAATAAAACGCAGTTATAGACCTGAAAAGGCCAGTGTAGAAACAGTGTCAGATACACTGGAGGCGAGGGGATTCGAACCCCTGTCCCGAGATATTTCAGGCCGGTCTTCTACATGTGTAGTCGTTATTTTGGGATTCGCCCAACGGTACGCCCAACGACAGGCTTACCGCATCGCTATTTCGCAAAGGATTTCGCCTTGGCGCTGCGAAAAGACGCCTCAGCTATCCCGCTGGTCGTCGCAAACGGCAAATTCGCGGGAAAACCTGCCGATGCGGGTTGCGTAATTTACGCAGCCATTTGGTACTGGTAGTTGCCAGTTAAGTTTTTTAACGGATATTTAACGAGGCCAACCGTTATCCTCGACACGCCAACCGACCGTCAACTTATCCGGTCGAAGCCTTTCGCCCCCGATATGAATCTATATTATATGATAAAACCCGGCCCAGCACAAGAGCGGCATCGAAATTCACATATCTATATTATATATATGGACTTACAAATCTAGATACTCCTATTTTCTTGCTTTTTTGCCACATTTTTGGTATAAAATCAGGTATATTCCGGGCGAATTTCTGCATATCCCCGGAGGGTGATGGTTTTTCGAGGAGAGTCAAGATGACATTTCGAACGATGGTGTTGTTTTGTCTTGTTTTGGCGTTACTTCCGTGGACGCGGCCGGTTCAGGCGTCGCCATATCAGATTATCATCTGTGAGACCCCGATGGGTGCCGGCGGCGGTCAGGGGGTTCGACGCTATATGGTGTTCGATACCTTTGGCGCGATTATTCAACTGACGCCGATTCCGGGGGCAATGCTGAACGATCCTTCTTCGGCGGCCCTGCGAAGCCCGACGGAATTGTTTGTTTCCAACCGCGCCGCTCACACCGGCAACAGCTCAATCTCGCGGTTTGATCTGTCCGGCTCGTTTTATCAGGCAGCGGGCACAATTACCGGAAACTATGTAACCGACTGCCATCAGTTGGCTTTCGACCCGGTCACAGGGGAACTGTTTCAGACCAATTGGAACAGCGGCAAGCTGTCGCGATTCTTATTTGATGGCAGCGGTAATGCCGTTGCCAATGGTTACGTCCAGATGCCCTATGGAAATAAGATGCTGGGGGTTGCTGTCCGCCCTGCCGACCAGCAGTTATTTGTCAGCGATTATGATTATGTCCGTCGGTTCACGCGAAATCCCGATGGCAGTTATACGTTTGTCAGTAATTTCAATGTACAATCGGGTGAATTGTATCATTTTATGAAATTCCACAACGATGAATTGTATCTGGCGGCGTTTACGACCAACCGGGTGCTGCGGTTTTCGTTTGATGCAGGCGGTGTCCCTGCTTTGAAGCAAACAATTGACTCGCCCGGGGCGCTGGACATGGATTTCAGCCCCGATGGACAGGAGATGTTTGTCAGTAATCATCGCGTTGGAGGATTATATCGTTATCGCTACAATGCCGACAATGACACCTGGGTACGATTCGGCGACCTGATACCGACACCGATGCTGGGAGGTGTGGTGATTACCCCGACGGTCTGCCCGCTGCGCGGCGATTTATCCGGCGACTGCGATGTGGATATGGAAGACCTGGCGATTTTCATTTCGCAATGGACACAGTCGATTGATCCGTATTACTGCACGNNACCTGGCCGGCGAGGACTGCACGGTCCAACTGGACGATTTCGCACTATTTGCCGCCGACTGGATGGAAGGATTCCCGGCCCTGTAACGGAAGCCCAATCGATCAGCTTGTTTTGGTATAGATAATCTTGTCGTCGCCGACGGCATAGAAGTCTTTGACGCAGGCGGCGACGGTATAGCCAATTTTTTCATAGAATTTGCGGG
>DLFY01000189.1:0-5054 GCA_002482415.1 Phycisphaerales bacterium UBA7708 | reverse complement strand
CCGGAGGTCTCCACGATATAGAGCCTGCCGCCGGCGTCACGGATTTTCTGCTCCGCAAAATCCATCAGCTTCTTGCCATAACCTTTGCCCTGACAGGCCGGGTCCACGCCCAGCCAGTAGATATCATACGTGCCGACGCTGCATGGAGTCGGCCCCCAGCAAACCCAACCGACCGTCCGGCCATCCACGTCCAGCACATAGGACTGGTAATGTCCGGAAGCTCCTTTGGCGGCGGCATCGGCAACCACTTCTTCAGCAATGAGCATTTCTTCATGACGGAAAAATTTCGTCTCATCCAGAAACTGCAGGACCGGCTGGACATCCTTCGGCTCCGAAAAGCGAATGACCAGCGTGCCGGGTTCGTTCTGTGATTTGACCTGTACCTTTTTTTTCTTTTTGGGTTTACTGCCGGATTCCACGCGGGACAGGGCATTATCCAGACAGAGCTTGACAAACGCATGATACTTGATACCGGCAGCATCAATAGCCGCGGCCAGACCTGCCTGCGGGCTGATATCCGGATTGGCGTTGACTTCGAGGATGTAGGGATTGAGTTTTTCGTCGAGACGGAAATCCACCCGGCAATAATCGAAACACCCTAATACCGCACAAGCCCGGATGGCCATATCGCGGATTTTCTGGGCCAGTTTAGCCGGAACGGGAGCAGGAATAATCCGCGGGGTATTGTTGAATTCGAAGCTGTCGGGCTTCCATTTGGCCTCATAGCCGACAATACGCGGCATATCGGGCGTGAATGCGGAAAAATCGATTTCCGCCAGCGGCATCACGACCGGCTGGCCTTCTTTATACAGAACTGTGATATTCAGTTCACGCCCCTCAATATACTGTTCAACGAGAGCGATCCGTTTGAACTGGGTGTGAATTCGTTCAATAGCCTTATCGAGAGCAGCGCCTTTGGTCTTGACGATGCTGCCGTTATCGATACCTTCGCTGGCGTCGGAGGCGGCAGGCTTGATAAAATACGGCCCGGCAAAGTCGGGCTTGGCCTTCTGACCCGGCTCGACGACAATGCCCTGCGGGACAGGCNNACAGCCTTACTTTGCCATTTATCGGTGGACAGCAGCAGTCCCGCGGTGCTGTTGCCGGTACAGGCCTTGCCGAAGGCTTCGCACAGTGCGGGTACACAAGCAGCTTTTTCCGGGCAGCCGTCGATGGTCTCGACAAAGTTGAAAACGACTGTCTCGGCAGCCTGGGCCAGAATACGCGTCAGTTCACTGACCGAACCAACAGCGGCACTGCGACAGGCGATTTTGTAATTATCGAGGGCCTTGACGACCGCATCGACCTGATCCATCACGCCGACTTCACTTTCCACGCAGCCGGTTTCCGCATAATGGCTGCTGGGACGAGGGTATAAGATTAATACAGTATGTTTTGCTTGCATAAGATCCTGATACTTCTTTAAAATTACCACCACATGTTTCTATGAGAGGTGGTTTTGCTTACAGAACCGTCGGTGAAATATATCGACATAACAATGAATTCAACGTTATATTTATCAGCCTCTTTCCACTTTGAAAAAATAGGAAGAAACACATCGGATGCTATCCTGGGTAACTGATTTCTGACAGACCGAATATCGAGTCTCGATCTCGCATCGCCAGAGCTTTGAACATAATCAAGCACCTTGGCTGAAATGCGAGGAAAAGTGCTTTGAACGATGCGGCGTGCATCACTTTCAGAATAGAAAGATGACGCTTCATGCGAAGACGAATTCAATATTGCAGCAAGAGTAATATGAGTGTTGATAATGGTCGTTTCCGTGTCAGAGGAGGAGTAGCTCCCGACAATAATTTCATCGAAAATGATGTTGTCCTTGTCCATCACTTCATTTGCATAAGATAACTTGCCTTCATCGATACCTGAAACAGATGAGCAGCCAGATAATCCTGCTATCAATAAGCAACCGAACACGATTTTATACATTGCACCACTCCTTTCTTTTTTTGATTTCGCTATTTAACTCGCTCTAACGCGCTCATGACAATTTCTTTGAGCAGTTCATTGTAGCTCATGCCCTCCTGGGTGGCAATCATCGGCAAGTCCGAATGGCCGGGATTCATGCCCGGCAGCGGATTGACCTCCATAAACGAAGGATTGCCATCGGCATCGAGGCGGATATCCACCCGGCCGGTGTCGCGGCATTCGAGCGCCCGGTAGCAGGCCAATGCGAGGGCTTCGACGTCCTGACGTTTCTTATCTTTAGGCATCGGGAAGTATTCGACATATTTTTCGCAGTATTCCTTGACCTCATAGGAATAATCCTGTGCGGGAGCATCGGGCTTGATACGAAATTCGAGCGTACCGAGGACGCGGGCCTTGGGGCCGGTGCCCAGAATAGCTGTAGTAAACTCCCGGCCGGGCAGGTATTCCTCGACCAGTACCGGCTGCTTGAAAAGTCCAAGCAGATTCCCGCACACTGCGGCAAGCTGGGCGGGATCGGTAATCTTGGATTTGGCATCGACGCCCTTGCCTGTGCCTTCGGCAATAGGTTTAGCAAATAATGGATATTTCAGATTGACGGCCGCGACATCCTGTTCAGTCTTAACAACACAGGAGGCCGGCGTCGGCAGGCCGGCGGCTCGGACCAGCTTTTTGGCAATCTCTTTATCGAGCGTGGCAGCACAAACCAAAGGGTCTGACATTGTATAGGGAATATCGAAAAGCTCCAGAATTGCCGGCACCTGCGACTCGCGGCTGCGGCCCTTGACCCCTTCGGCGATATTGAAAACCAAATCCCACCGCTTGCCGGCCATCAATTCCCGCAACAGGGCCTTGGCATTGCCGATGCGATGAACCCTGCAGCCCAGTTCGGCCAGCGTCCTGGCGATTGAGGATACCGTCCATTCCGTATCGAATTCAGCGACATGCTCCTCCGTAAAAGCTTCCTTGAGATAGTCATCCCGCAGGTCATACACGAAACCAATATTAAGATTATTCAGAGACCGTATTTCCATTTTTCTTCTCAGGTTGTTTGATACCATTCTTTGTCTTGTTATTATTTTTTCCGTTATGCTGCAGCAAGCCGGCGTCTCGCTGGGCCTGGGCCATGCCCTCAAAAAAGTGCACGGAACCCTTTTTCAGATTGCGCAAATTATATCCGCCTTCCTGCACAATCAGGGTCGGCAATTTCAGCATCCCCATCATCAGGCCGATTTTTCGCATGGATTCGCCTGAGAGCACAAAACTTCCCGTCGGATCACCACGCATTGTATCAAAGCCCAGCGAGATGACAAGAAAAACCGGTTTAAATTGCTCGATCCGCGAGATGGCTTTTTGCAGGGTTTCCAGGTAAAGTTTTTCATCCGTATTTTCAGGCAGAGGATAATTGCGATTATACCCTTTGCCGGCTCCTTCTCCAGTCTCATCGGCAAATCCTGAAAAATAGGGATAGGAATGATTGGGGTGTCCATGCAGGCTTAAAGTCAGAACATCAGACCGTTCATAAAAAATATCCTGTGTCCCGTTGCCATGATGATAATCGATATCCAGCAATGCAACCCGCCCGGTCTTGCTGAGAAAATGGGCGGCAATCGCGGCATTGTTGAAATAGCAGAATCCGCCAAAACTTTTCCGCTCGGCATGATGACCGGGTGGTCGGCACAGGGCATAGGCCACTTTCCGGCCAAGAAGAACCTGTTCAGCCGCAGTCAGGGCCACATCGACCGCCTGGCAGGCTGCCAGATAGGCGTTGGCATCCAGCGGGGTAAAGGTGTCAATGCAGTAATACCCGGCACAGACCGCCATATCCCGGGGAGGCCGGTCGGGTCGGCGAATGGGAAAAACATAGGGATAAATCGGCTGGCGGCTTTTGATATTTTCACAGACCACCTTGATATACCTCAGCAGATTGGCATCATGAACCGCCCGAATGTATTCCTGGCCAAACTGTTTTAACAGTACAGAATTAAACAACCCGGTTCGTTCCAGTGAGGTCTTAATGGCGCCTACACGGGCGGGACGTTCGACATAACCGCGATCCTTGACCTCATGAAGCAGGTGTTTTTCGCCGCAGACCAGGGCAAATGGCTTCTCCAGCTTATCACCGGACGGAGTCCGAGGCGGTATTTCCTGTTTGACATAACGCGGGGCACGAAATTGTACCGGGTCTTCAATAATCGATTCGACCACCCGTTCAATATAATCCGGACTGACCAGGTGACCATATTTGCGTTTTAGTATCAGACGTACGGCCACACGACATTCCGATCGGCGCAATGGCTGGTTGCGCCCAAGGTCATCAAAAAGCAGATAAGGTGCGGGGTCTGGACCAATCGGAGTTTCATATTCAGTGTGAATAATCGGTCGAATGCCGTAATGTTCATAAAAACGAAGACGTTTTCGATTTTCTTCCAGGATATCCGAATTTTTTACCAGAGCCGGATCGTCCGGAAGAACCTCCATATACAACCCGCGTGACCCGGCAGCGCGAAGGTATTCCTGAGTCGCCTCAAACAAAGCACTACCGATCCCGCTGCCGCGAATCGTGCGGCGAATAGCAATAAAATCCAGCAAACCGCTGTTGATTTCAGGAAAATGCAAAAACATTGAAAAGCCGGTTACATTACCCAGTCCGCTTTCACTGACAAGCAGAATGGTTTGATAACCGTATTAAAATGGCGCGTTCAATAAATCAGGAATTTTATCGGCATAACTGGCAATGACCGAAAAATTCTCACGGAAAATGTCTTTAACCTGTTCAATCCGTTCCCGCTCCACCGGCAAGACCCAACTGTGGACTTGACGTATCCGTATCATATCAACCTGGACTGCATTTCTCTGAAAAACAGAGTATTTCCCGGATAATTAAACCTTTGGGGACAATTATAAAAGTCCACGGCCTGAGAATCAAGCCGTGGACTGTGAGGTGTCATGGTACTATTGTCCGAGCAATTCGCTGTTTTCGATATGGTGACAGCAGGCCTGCCGGCGGGTCTGTCGGATGGTGCGGGCCGGTTGGATACGGCTATAGGCACCACTGGCCAGTTCCCAGACACCCGGAGCGGTATCGTGGCTGGGTTCGGCCATCGCTC
>DLFY01000307.1 GCA_002482415.1 Phycisphaerales bacterium UBA7708 | reverse complement strand
CTGTGGATCGAGTGTTTCTGCTGGATCCGGACAGCGAAGTCTCCGACCCGATCGGGTTTGGAGAAAGTCAGTATCAGGCTTGTGCGACTCAGATTGAACAGGCCATAGAAAAACGTTTTAAGGATTTATTATGAAAATTGCTCTGGCAACGGACCACCGTGGCGTGAAGACCATCGAACAGATTAAAGCGATTCTGGCCCATCTGGGTCATGAATACATTGATTTCAGCGATGGCTCTTCCGATACGCCGATGGATTACCCGGATGGGGCTTTTGATGCGGCAATGGCGGTCTCAAAGGGTACCGCTGACCGGGCGATTCTGGTTTGCGGGACAGGTATCGGGATGTGCATTGCCGCCAATAAGGTCAAGGGCGTGCGGGCGGCGCTGTGCTATGATGAGCTGGCGGCGAAGGTGTCGCGGGAACATAATGACGCCAATGTCTTGTGTTTATCGGGTGATTTGCTTGGGCCGGCGATGCTGCAAAAGATGGTCGAGACGTGGCTTGCGACTGAATTTTCGGGCGGGCGGCATCTGCGTCGGATTAAAAAAATCAAGGCTATCGAAGAGGGACAGGACCCACGAGAAGTTATAAATCAATAAATGACAAGTCTTTGCGATAATCAAGGCGGCCTTCGGGTCGCCTTTTTTTATGGCCCTATTGCACCGATTTGCCGGGTTGGAAACCGATTTCGAAGCGAAAGATGTAACCTTTGGGCGGGGTTTGGGTATTACATAGTGTAGGTTCGGGCCCATAACAATCAAACAAGACACGAGAATTAAGGAGTACATGGTATGAAACGAATGGTATTAGGATTATGTATTGCGTCGATGGTGATGTCGTCGATGGTGTTTGCGACGCCGCTGGACAAGACCAAAGTGATGAAAGAAGCGACCTGGGCAGTGCATGTGGATGTGGATCAATTCCGCCAGAGCGTNNTTAACGAACTGACAGCCCGGGGAGTCATGGGTAAGCTGGATAACTTTGCGAAGGTGTTTTCCTTCCACCCGATTAATGACATCCAGTGCGTAACCCTGTTCGGCCAGGATAAAGACCCGCAGAAGGCCGCGGCGATAATCCGCGGGACCTGCAACCCGGCGACGCTGATTGCGATGGTGGGGATGAATCCGTATTATGAAAAAAGCGAATACGGCACCTATACGATTCATAGNNGGATTGACGACAAGAAAGGCCCGGACGGCCCGCGGCAGTACGGCTGCTTCTACAATCCCACAACCCTGCTGATGGGGATGGGCAAAGAAACGCTTCAGCAAAGTCTGGATGTGCTGGACGGCAAACATGCCAACGCCGCCGGCAATGCGATGTTCAACCAGTTCGCCGAAGGGTCACATGGCGTGATGGTGTCGCTGTTTGCCGAAAAGACCGGCGAGACGGTCAACGGGATTCAGGAAGCGGCGATTCTGCAGCAGACCAACCGCATCGCCCTGATGTTCGGTGAAAAAAATAATGCGTCGTATGTCGATATTCTGCTTCAGGCCCGCAATGCCGCAGAAGCCACCAAGATTCAGCAGTTTGTCCAGGGAATGCTGGCGATGGCATCTCTTTCGGTTGCAGATAAAAATCCGAAGCTGGACCAGCTTATCAGCGCCGTCAACTCGACTTGCACGGACGATGTGGTGCGTGTGCAATGCAACTGGGACAGCAAGGACCTGATCGCCCTGATCAAACAGCTTGAACAGGCCAATAATATCAAGATTACACAATAATTCTGATTGAGTATCGCGGCACTCGTATGGCCAGTTTACACACAACGTCTGAAACAGCCGTAAACAATGACCTGATCCGTGCAGCCCAGACCGGCTGCACGGACAGCTTTGCGCGGCTTGTGCAGGTGTATTCGCCGCGGCTGTTCCGGTTTCTGTATCAGCGGACCGGCAGCCGGCAGGACGCCGAAGACCTGCTGCAGGAGACGTTCCTGCGGGTGTATCGGCATCTGGACGAGTTTAATACGGAGCAGTCGTTTTCGACATGGATTNNNNATTACCGCAGGAACAACCATACGCCCAATGCGGCTCTTCCGGAGGATTTCTGTGGCCCGTCGCCGACCGACCAGGCGGCGGGTCAGCAGGAACAGCGGGACAGCCTGTGGGCGGCGGTGCGGGAACTGCCCCCCGCTCAGCGGCAGGCGATGGAACTGCGGTACCTGGGCGATTTGTCGGTGCGGCAGATTGCCGAGGTCATGTGGCTGCATGGGATTCACGTCAAGGTGCTGTTATTTCGGGCCAGAAAGAAACTGGTCCGGCAACTGGCGGAGACGTCCGGCAGGAATGCGGACATTGATGATGTCAGCCCGGCGGTACAATTTCAAAAAGCGAAAGTTCAGGTGTAACATGCTATGTATCTATTACCAATGGAAGCTGTCCGCAGCGGCGGATGAACAGAAAGCGGTTTCGGACTCGGTGCTGCGGCACTTGCGGCGATGTGCCTGCTGTCGTCAGTTTGCTCATCATCTGACAGCATTACAGACACAACTTGACCACGAAGCCGCAGAATGGGCCATTCCGGAAACAGTCTCGATCTCCAGGGCGGCCGATGCAGCCGCTCAGCTTGGCATCTATCACCGCCCTGCTCATCGCTGGGTGTATGTGACTGCCGCGTGCGCGGCGGTTTTGTTTGTGGGGGCTTTTTTGTGGATGCAATCGGGCACCAACAGGGCTTACTCGCCGAATCCGGTCGCTGAATTGCAGCGGCTATGGTCGGAACTGCCGATTCCGACATCGCAGGAACCGCTTCACCCTGCCGCCATGCCGCAACTGCTCAATCGGTATTATTATCGGGAATTATCGAATATCGCGGCAGATACCAAGTCCGCGGCGACACTGGCCTCGGCCTGCCTGGGCGTGGACCTGAACACGCTGGCATTAGCCTATGCAGATACATCCAATTGAGTGAGCCGATAAACAGCAGCGACTCTATGCACGAGCGGCAAACAGAAAGGCATTGAGCATCGCAGCGATAATGTCATAAAAGGCGTGGACGCCCGCGACAATCCCAAAGCCGCGAACGGCAAAAATCACCGCAAAATAAATCCCGGCCATCATCCTGAAGATAAACGTCAGCCAGACAAACGGCTCGCCCTGCCCGAAATGGCCGTTGACATAGAAGAAATGGTGATGCACGCTGAATAGAATCGCGGAAATCAGGACGGAAATAATCACCGCCATATCTTTTTTCAAACCCAGCAAATCCTGAAACAGAATCATCAGCAGGCATATCAGAAACAGGCGAAAGACCAGTTCCTCGTAAATTCCCGCACCGATGCCGGTGACAATATCCCCCCACAGGCCCGGGCCTTCGGCGGCAGGTTGTGCGGCACAGGCAATCAGCGGCATAGAGAGCGCCGCGGCGGGCTGTTCCGGGACAGCGGCCGGACGATTCATCGCCAGACTGAGCACAATCAGCGGAATCGACAGCAGGACACATTCGATGGTCATCGGCACAAAATCGCTGACGCGGACCTGCCATTTGGTGCCGCTGGTGATTTGCAGCCACAGCAGGATAATCATCACGACAAAAGGCGGCGCTATCCAGGTCATCCGCTGAGAAAAACCGACGTATTCGAGCAGGTTCTGTACCCAGACAAATGCCACGACGCGAAGTTGCGGCTGATAGAGACTCTGGGACAGGACGTCCGGGTGAATATAAAAGGTTCCGACTTCATAAAGCAGCAGGAAGCCCAGCAGGTACATCAGCGCATAGACCGGCCGGCTGGTTCGATCCAGATACGAATTTGGAAGAAACGAAACCAGTTGGCCGGTGGAGCGTTTTGTCTTATGCTTGCGGCCTGCCATCGGACATCCTTGTCTATTTTATCATATTCTTTTGCCGCGACGATTTCCCCAGATTATCGCATATCTGCCAAGCCACGACTCTGGCGGATTATTTCTCGTGAATCGCTTTAAAACGTCCCAAACAATAGACGTTTTATCGGGAAAAGTAAAGATTTAATTTTGGGGTTAGCTATTCATGTAAATGCAAATAAGGCGGTTGACAGGGCTATTTGAATCGCTACAATAGGGACAACAAATGTCTATTATTTAGAAGGAATGCCATGGTTGCGCTTGAATTACAGGATGTGCACAAGTCGTTCGGGCCGGTTCGGGCGGTGGATGGGTTGAGTGCCGCGGTTGAGGCGGGCTGCATTTACGGATTTCTGGGGCCTAACGGGGCGGGCAAGACCACCACGCTGCGGATGATTGTCAATATCCTGCGGCCGGACCGCGGGACGATTACATTGTTCGGCAACGGCGCCGGCCCGCAGATACGCAATCCGATCGGCTATATGCCGGAAGAACGCGGCCTGTACCGAAAAATGAAGGTCAAGAAGCTGCTGGGGTATTTTGCCTCGCTCAAAGGGATTGCCCCCGGCCAGATCCGGCGGCAGGTATCGCAATGGCTGGAACGGGTGGAACTGGCCGGCTGGGCGGATAAAAAAGTCGAAGAC
>DLFY01000135.1 GCA_002482415.1 Phycisphaerales bacterium UBA7708 | reverse complement strand
AGGGGGCGTCTGGGGGAGCGAAAGTCCTTCAGCAGCCAGGGTGTTGTACCCCGCAGGAACGGTATCTTTTTGAGCATCTCTATTTGATGAATATAAAGCTTTTCAAGATATTCTTCAGAAAATCGCGTCTGGTCGTCAGCATGATACCCCTGCAGTGCGCCGCCGCCGAATTCACTCATAATCAGGGGTTTATCATACGAGGTCTGCCAGGTCTTTTTGTCACATAGTTCCGGCGTCCCCTCGTACCAGCCGATATATTCATTGCAGCCAAGCACATCAAGATATTTGCCCAGCGGGTCTTCAATAAATACTGTGTCGCCTCTCGATGTTTTTTCCATCGCTGCCGTAATCAAACGCGTTGTATCCATTTGGCGGGCTTTATCAATCAGTGTTGTCAGGAATTTCAGACGAGGCTCACTGACCGGTGTTTCGTTGGCGACCGACCACAGAATGATCGAAGCTCGATTCTTGTCGCGGGTAATCATTTCCTCAAGCTGATGTAAGGCATTATCAAGTGTTGCCGGATTGTCCCACAGAATCGTCCAGTACACCGGCAATTCACTCCAGACCAGAATGCCCAATTGGTCGGCCCTGCGCAGCATATATTCATTGTGCGGATAGTGAGCCAGCCGGACAAAATTGCAGCCTAATTCTTTCGCCCAGCCCAGCAGCACCTCGGCATCCTCCGGCGTGCAGGCCCGTCCGCTGCCCAATGGCGATTCTTCATGGATGCAGATGCCGCGAAGAAAGAGGGACTGGCCATTGAGCAGGATATCCTGTCCGCGGACCTGAATCGTGCGAAATCCAATCTGGTCTCGCACGGTATTCTCGCCGGCAGACAATGCCGCTTCATACAGTTTCGGATTCTCAGTCGACCACAACACAGGCGAAGCGGTAAATTCAAACTCCGCCTTGCCCGAAGAATCCGGCTTGACTGTTTTCCGGATGCCAAGTTCCTCAATCTCAAGGGTCACTTCCATTTCTTTTTTAATCCCATCCAGTTGGACCCATCCCGCAATAGTGTCACGGGAGTCCTTTTTGAGTTGAATCGAATAATCACGAATAAAAGTCTGCGGAGTCATAATCAAACACACATCGCGCGTCAATCCGCCGTAGTTCCACCAGTCCGTATTGACCGTGGGTATGGCTTCCCGGTAACGTTTGTTATCGACTTTCACGACGACATCATTTTGTGTTGGACGTACAGCATCCGTGATTTCAAAGCAAAACGGGGTAAATCCGCCGATATGCCGGCCGAGTTTCTTGCCGTTGAGGTAAACAATGGCCTCATAATTCGCAGCACCGAAATGCAGGAACAGTCGGCTGTCCTTGTCCTTGCGGGGATTATTAAAGCTTTTCTTATACCAGATTGTGCCTTCATAAAACAGCAGCTCAGGCCGCTGGCTGTTCCAGTCGCCGGGGACATGAATTAATGGACTTTTATCAAAATCGTACTCGACAAGATCGGACTTATCACGAGGTTTTTGATTTTTGAAATACCCCGAGCTGCTTTCCTGGTAGCGATAGTCATAAAATCCGGTCTCGTAGGGATCAATAATATAATTCCACTTGCCGTGAAGTGTCTGTGTATCCCGACTATGTACGTTTGTTATAAGAGGGTGTATGTCTGAATAGGGGCTTTGGGCGAATAATACAAATAAACAAATGAGAACGCGTTTTGAATTGCGGTGTTTATTAGACATAATGACCTCCATTTCTAATTGTTAGTGTTCTTATCCTTTATATATACAGCGTTATCAATGCAAAAACAGACTTTTTTCAGCAATTTATTGAGCTTTGGGTTGACAATTCTGCTGTTTTGAGTCATGATATGGCCCTGTGTTAGGGTTGTTTGAAAACTCAAACTGCGGGCGTAGCTTAGTGGTAAAGCTCCAGCCTTCCAAGCTGGTCATGTCGGTTCGATTCCGATCGCCCGCTGTAAATCCTTGTTTTTGCTGCGGATAGCTTAAACAAGGATTTTTTTATCACAGTCATTTGGGTAAGAAACTATGAAAGCGCAAGTCCTGACCGGTATTCGCCAGATGGAAATGAGGGAAATCCCCCGACCTCAGATGATCCGTCCTGATGATGTTCTGCTGAAAATTGAGGCCGTCGGGGTCTGCGGCAGCGATATTCACTATTTTGAAACCGGACGAATCGGCAGCCAGATTGTCAAATATCCCTTCGTGGTTGGACATGAGTGCGCAGGACGAGTCGTTGAAATGGGCCCTTCGGTCAATAATCTTAAACCAGGACAATTAGTCGCAGTGGAGCCAGGCATAGCCTGTCATAAATGCGATCAATGTCTTGCCGGTCGTGAACATACCTGCCGGAAAATGGTCTTTTTAGGATGCCCGGGGCAAATTCAGGGGTGCCTGAGTGAATATCTGGTTATGCCTGCGGAGTGCTGTTTTAATATTGAAGGGAAACTGACTGCTAATCAGGGCGTGATTGCCGAACCCTTTGCCATCGGATTATATGCGGTAAAGCAGTCGCAAGTCTTTTCAGGAGCTAAAGTTGCGATTCTTGGAGCGGGTCCGATTGGTTTGAGTTGTATGGCCGCTGCCAGAGCCCTGGGGGCACAAAAAGCAGTGATGACAGAAATCATCCCCGAACGCGTGAAATTAGCTCAGAACAATGGAGCGGACTGGGTCGGAAATCCGCATCAGGAAAATATTGTGCAATCTGTATGCAAACTCGAATCCGGCGGCATGGATATCGTCTATGAATGTGCCGGCCAGCAGGACACACTGGATCAGGGTATCGAACTGCTCAAACCCGGCGGAAAGCTCATGATGGTGGGAATTCCACGGGAAGAACGGGTCAGTTTTTGCCCGGATCTAATTCGTCGTAAAGAGATTACCATGATCAATGTACGACGGCAGAATCATTGCACACAGAAAGCAATTGATATGCAGGCCGCCGGGCAGGTCAAACTGGACTTTATGGTCACGCACGAATTTGATTTTGACCATACCCAGGATGCCTTTGACATGGTTGCCGGATATAAAGATGGTGTGGTAAAGGCGATTATCAAGCTATGAAAAAAGCATGTATCGTCAGCATTGGTAATGAGTTATTAAATGGCAGGACGTTGAATACAAACGCCAATTGGCTGTGCACCCAACTGCTTGAACTGGGGATTCCCACTGAAGAAGTTTGGGTTGTTGGAGATGATATAGACCATATCGTTTCCTGTTTCAGGCAGGCTTCCGAAGTCGGAAATATCATCCTGGTAACAGGGGGGCTTGGTCCAACCGACGATGACTTGACGCGACAGGCTCTGGCAAAATTTCTCGGTGTTGAACTGGAATTCAAGCAGGATTTGTATGATGGTTTGAAAGCCTTTTTTGAAGGCCGAAAAGTGGTTATGGCATCGATTAATGCTGTGCAGGCCTATA
>DLFY01000025.1:601-3079 GCA_002482415.1 Phycisphaerales bacterium UBA7708 | reverse complement strand
TAATAAAAATGCGAAAGTTTACTGCGATAATAATATATTCTAAGGTAGTTTTATTCCTCATCTCTTTATTCCACCATAAAGCCCCATAATGGAGGCAGTTACCAATTAAGAGCATACAAAGCAATAAATTTCAATTGACCCTATTATCCCAGGTAACCGGAAAGTCAAGAGGCATCACGTTATTTCGCGGATTTACTTTTTGGGCTTTGCCGGCGGTTCCTTGCGGATGTAGTGTTTGCGGCTGACAGGGCTTACGGGCTGGCCGTCTCTGGCAATTTTTAGACAGGACACGGTGGCGCTATTGCGCAGGGTGAAGGGTTCTTCATAGTAAAGGCTGGCGCTATTGGGGTCGGAACCGTCGAGGGTGTAATGGATTCGGTAGGGGCCATCGACCACGAAATCACTGAAGGACACGTCAATCGGGGCGGTAAAGTTGGTTTCTTCCGGATAAATTTCCGGGCCGTACACCATGTCAGGGATTTTATCAAATGCCAATTCAATGACCGTTGCAACGGGATCCAGGGCTTTTCCCGGGATAGCCAATACGACATTGACTGGCTCACAGGTAATGCCAATCGGGCAATTCGGGTCTTGAAGAAAATGCGCCGATACGGGATTGCTGACCAGGCCGGGCAGGATAATCCTGCCGTCAGCGGGCCAGTCGAAGATGTGGATATACAGGCGATTGCCTTTGGTTGTGCTGCGGCCGAATGGCAGCTCTTTAAACCGGCTTGCCGTCGTGCCGTAAATACTGTCGCCGTTGACGTTCATCCATTGACCAATTTGCTCCAGCCGCTGGATGGATTCGGGCGGGAAAAGGCCTTCTGCGGTGGGGCCGACGTTTAACAGGAAATTGCCGCCTTTGGATACGATATCCACGAGCTTGCGAATCAAATCGGGGCCGCTTTTATAATTTTTGTCGGCTTTGTTGTATCCCCAGTGGTCGTTCATCGTCATGCAGGTTTCCCAGTCGTAATTCAGTCCTGTTGCGGGGATTTCCTGTTCAGGGGTGCCGAAGTCGCCGACCGCTTCGTTGGGATCATACGTTCCGGCCATCCCCTGGCGGCCTTTGCCGACGCGATTGTTGATAATAATATCCGGCTTCAAACTGCGGACGTAATGATACAAATCGCGTCCGCGTTCTTCGGTCCATGTTTTTTCCCATTCCCCATCAAACCAGAGTACCGCCGGTTCATAATTGGAGATGATTTCCTTGAGCTGGCCTTTCATGTACTGCACATAGCGGTCAAAGTCCACCCCCTCGGCTGGGCGCTTTTCCCAGTTGCGGCGCGGCAGATAATCGGGATGGTGCCAGTCCATGATGGAATGATAAGTGCAGAATTTCAGCCCCTGTTTGCGGCATTCCTCGGATAATTCTTTCAGGATATCGCGTTTGAAAGGCGTATGCATCACGGTATAGTCGGTCAGGGCGCTGTCAAACAGGCAGAATCCGTCATGATGCTTGCTGGTGATGACTATATATTTTACGCCGCTGGATTGTGCGATGCGGACCCAGTCTGCGGCATTGAATTTTGCGGGATTGAATCGTGCAGTGATTTGGGTGTACTCGTCCAGGGGGATTTGAGCTTCATTCTGAATCCATTCTCCATAGTGGGTCTTGCCGTTCCATTGTCCGGCCGGCTCCGCATAGAGGCCCCAGTGAATAAACATCCCGAAGCGTGCCTGCCGCCACCAGGCCATTCGCATGTCCCTGTATTCGGCGGGTTCATTCAGAAAATGGGACGGGGCAGCCGCAGCCGCTTCATCCTTCAGGACAGTGGATTCCTCGCCATGCACGAAACTGGTTATGACGGCTGCCAGCAGAAGGCTGCGCAGGGTAATTATATGCATCATGCCGATTCCTTTCAGAGTAGTAAACGAATACCTGCTTGATGGAAGGGAAAAAAATCCTCCCATGCAAAGATATCCGAATGCGGATGAATTATTATATCAAACCATAAGTGGCTTTACTGTTTCTTTTCTTCCCGGCTTTTTCGGGCACGATCCTGGAGAATATCCAGTTTGGATCGGATTTCGACGGCCATCCGGCTGTTGGGGAAATTCAGTACGATTTCTTTGCCCGTATCCAGTGCGGAGACCCAGTTGCGTTCCGTCACGGCCATCGTAAACTGAACTCCGAGATTGTGAAGTTTGGTTTTAAAGACACTGCTGGCTGATTCCTGCAGCGCCAGCGCTTCGGTGGGAGTCAGATATTGATCCAGTTCTTTGAGAATTGCCAGGCTTGCATCCGTATCCTTGGCCTGGACGGCTCTGTCCCATTCGCAAAGCAGCTCGCCCTTTCGCATATCTTTGCGTTCACGCAGGCGCGAGGGCATGGATTTGGCTTTGTCCGAATAGGGGAAAACCTTGATCAGGGTTTCAATTTGAGCGGAAGCCTGTGCCCAGCGGGCCTGATCCATGAGTTCTTCAATATGCATGGTAATCTGCTGAACTCGTCCTTCCTCGGTGGAAGTGCGA
>DLFY01000025.1:300-562 GCA_002482415.1 Phycisphaerales bacterium UBA7708 | reverse complement strand
ATCGCCTTAATCATGGACATGGCGGCATCGAAATCGTGCTGATGCAGTTTGGTCAAAGCGGCCTCACCTAATTCAAGTTGTTCTATGTCTTGAAATGCTATCTCCTTTGCCGTATCACTCAGATGAGATGCCTTGTTAATCTGGGTAAGAAGATTGTTGTTTCGGGCCGTAGCTTCCGTCAAATTATCCAGCTTGATTCCATTTTCCCTGGATGATTGCACACATTCCCACAGTAACAGCAGCAGGGCAAAAGACAGAATAA
>DLFY01000025.1:0-283 GCA_002482415.1 Phycisphaerales bacterium UBA7708 | reverse complement strand
ATGAAAGCAAAAAACAACCATTCGAAAAATCGGGCTGTCGCCGGCTGTTCAAAGTATCTAAAAAGGAAGTCGAGAATGAAGAGGACAAAAGCGACTGCCAGGGCTGCCGCAAACACCAGATGCCATTTGATACGCCATAATTGTGAATCTTTGGGGGCCTTCAGGAAGTTCATATTTCTCTCCTTAGTCAGAACAATCAAGGCCATCTTTCTTCATTAAATTATACATCCGGACAGGGGAGCTTGTCAAAATGATTATGGTATATTGTAGCATTAATGTAAAG
>DLFY01000083.1 GCA_002482415.1 Phycisphaerales bacterium UBA7708 | reverse complement strand
GTTTGGAAAAAAGAGGGTATTTGGTATGAGCGGGTTATTGGACTCCACCAGATTCGCCTCTTTTGTAGCTAAGGAGGTCGGATGTTCCGTAAAGGATGTGGATGCCATAGTCCTGGGTGGGCATGGAGACAATATGGTCCCTCTGCCACAGTACACGACAGTATCAGGCATACCCATATCCGAATTCCTGCCACAGGAAACTATTGACAGGCTTGTCGCAAGGACCATTGATGCCGGAGCCGAGATAGTCAGCCTGCTTAAGGAAGGAAGTGCTTTCTATGCTCCATCGGCAGCGATAGTATCCATGGTGGATGCGATCATAAACGATTCAGGAAGAGTGGTACCAGCATCTGTTTATCTTGAAGGGGAGTACGGGTTCAGTGATGTTTGCCTGGGAGTACCCGTAAAGCTGGGAAAGAACGGCGTTGAAAAGGTCATTGAATTGAAACTGACCGACGAAGAACAGCAGATGCTGGATGCTTCGGTGGGTCGTGTCAAGGCCCTGGTTGCCAAAGTACGTGAGATGATTTAATACCCAACATGCAATAATCACCTAACCTGCAATTCGGATAAGTCTGTTTATCCGGGTTGCAGGTTAGTGCTGTTTTTCCAACTGCTGATTGAATAACTGAATTTGTGTTTCGACCGCACCTATGGCCCACTCAATGTAATGTCGCTTATGGTAGGGTTTATGATGTCCTTCCTGCATCAATCCATCTCGAATGGTACTCAAAAATTTCTGCAGAGAATGCGATGATATGGCCGCGGGATTGGCGGCCCAGCTTTTCAGCTCTTCATATTCATCCTGCAATCGCGGACTACTTGCTAATTGTTTGGGGGTCAGGTAATCCCCCGGATTAATTGACAATTGCAGTCCCTTGAGCGCCAGGATCAGCGGTTCATAGTTGGCGCGGGCATCCAGCCGGATGAATTTATACTGCTGGACATAGTTGGTCGGCTGGAATTTGGGTTCGGTTCCCATGTCATCTTCGCCGGTGATGGTCGAGTGCCGTTTACTGGTGCGGGCGAAAACCAGTTCTTCACCATACTGGTCGCGGCGGATTTCATCCTGACTCATGCGGGTAATGAAGACCCGGCCGGTGTCGGAAAGCTGAAGACCACCGCCCAGCACAAACAGACATTTGACAAATTCCAGCGGCAGTACGGTCTGATGTTCAATCTGATGGCGGCGCATCTGGAAAGACAAGTGCAGGCTGTGAGGCTGAATCGGGTAAAACGCGGCGATTTCGCGGATGAGCTGGCTGAGCATGCAGGGATCGGCGGTGGCGGGTTTGGAGACTTCGCCCTGGGTGGTCAGGCGTCCGGGGGCCAGTTCAAAGAAGCCGCAGCTTCCCGGCCTGAATGCCCCGGTGTGATCGTCGATATAGCCCCCCAGTTTCCAGGTCAATACATCCAATGCGAACCGGCCAAACCAGCGAAAGCCGTCAAAGGACGCATCTTTGTCGGACACATTTTTCAGTACGGCCCGATAGCCAAGATTGCTGAATTCCATTTCCGCGCCCATCGGGACCAGTCCGGGCTGGAGATTATAGCGGAGAATCTGCATGCTGCTCTGGGCGACGCGGCCGTCAAACATGCTCTCGGCGGCGGCCACGGCGAATTTGACATAGTCCAGCAGGTCGTGCCTGCCGTTGAGCGGCAGGGCCTCAAAGCAGCGTTTGAGCAGCAAATCCACAGCGGCGGTGTTGAAATTCAGCATCCGCAGCGCAATCAGCAGGGGAATGGCACGCGTGTAATAGCGTGTGGACTTGACCATCCGATCCAATTCAAACCGGTACCGCGACTGGAGATAATATTCAAACTGGTTGAGCAGAGTCTGTCGCACCACAAGCGTCAGATAATTTTCGATATAAGGGCGGGCCTGGTCGTCGTGAAACAAATCCCTGATGGACGGCACCGGGCGGGACAATTCATGCTCCAGATAAAAATCGCTGACGGCGTCCTGGCCCAGGTGGCTGATGACCAGGTCGCGTTCGGTGGTGCCGATGAGTTCGCGTCTGGCCCGGCGTTCGATATCGGCATCCGGGGAGGTTTCACCGGGTCGCGTATGCTTGGCAAAGAAGTTTTCAATGCGTTTACGCAGCCAGAGTTCATGAATCAGGTTGACGTGAAAGCGGTCGCCGAACTGCTTTTTCATATCACGGTTGCGGTTCAGATAGGCCTGTGCCGATACCGGCCCGGTTGCGGTATTGACGGTGACGGTGTCGCGGGTGTAGAGCTTGCCTTCGTATTTATCAATCACCGCCATCGCCGAGGCCGGGATGTTATGGATGACGAAGCCCTGAATCTTGGAGTCCGGTTCGCGGATGGCATAAAAATAGACGTTGTCGGGGCTGACCCGGCGGAAGCCGTCCAGCATGGCCAGTTCTGCAAACAGGACCTGCGGCTCATACACGCGGGAGGGCTTGAGGGTGAAGCTCAGGCCGCAGACGGATTCGAAAATCGTGGGTTCCCGCAGGGAGCCGTACACGAATAAATTATAGACTGTTTTTTCTTTCAATCGGGAGGGCATACAGGCCTGTTAATCCTTAATGAACAATGCGTTTGACATGGGAATGAATCATCGTCAGAATCTCATAGCAGATGGTATCGGCCAGCTGCGAGAGGGCATAAGCCCCGCAGGGGGAATCGTGCTGGTTATCCAGGACCGTGACCATCTGGCCCAGTTTGACATTGGGGACATCGGTGACGTCGAGGATGACCTGGTCCATGCAGACCCGTCCGACGACCGGGGCCAGCCACTGGTCGATTTTCATTTGGGCGCGGTTGGAAAAGCAGCGGCGGTATCCATCAGCATACCCGAGGTACACAATGGCGGCCAGCGTATCACGTTTGGGGATAAAGGACCGGCCGTAGCTGACTGAATGGCCGGCGGGAATCTTCTTTAATTGGGTAATCGGGGCCTGGAGCTTCAAGACCGGCGTCAGCGGGACCGGCGGATTTTTCATCGGCCGGGAATAGTAGCCGTACATCGAGACGCCGCAGCGGACCATGTCATAATGGGCCTGCGGGATTTTCAGGGTGCCGGCGCTGTTGCAGGCATGAATAAGGATATCGTTACGGTCTTTAAGCCGATGCTCGGACAGGAATCGTTCAAAACGGAACAACTGTTCATAGGCGTAGGACAGGTCGTCTTCGTCGGCGGTGGCAAAGTGGGTCATGATCCCGGCCAGCCGGATGTTGGGGCAGTCCGGCAGCCGCTGGAGGATGGCCGAGCAGATGGGTTCGTCCAGCCCGCAGCGTCCCATGCCGGTTTCGACATTCAGATGCAGACTGATACGCAGGTCGGACCCTTGCAATACACTGTGGACATACTCCATCCCCTCCAGCGAAGACAATTCACAGTGGAATCCATAACGGGCGCACAGCTTGATTTGCTCGGGGGTATAGGCCGGGTTGACCGGTTCCAGAATCAGAATCGGTTTGCCGCCGGTCATCGGTTCGATGTGCAGGGCCTCGTAGAAGGTCGCCACGGCAAAGGCATCCACATAATTGTTAAGA
>DLFY01000076.1:4593-4757 GCA_002482415.1 Phycisphaerales bacterium UBA7708 | reverse complement strand
CACAACTCGATCCACATGCTGCCATCCGGCACAAATGTACTTGTTCAGTACAACCGATTTAAAAATGCCCCATAATCATACAAACTCCCTCTCCATTCTGCAACACTATTTTCCAAAATGAAACTCGAAAATGGAAAATTATAAATTTCCTCAATCATCAATCT
>DLFY01000076.1:0-4535 GCA_002482415.1 Phycisphaerales bacterium UBA7708 | reverse complement strand
GCAACTTTTCCTCCCCATCCGACATATATATAGGGCCTGCTCAGAAAGGACAGGCAGAAGGACAAAGGAGCTAAATAGGAGCCACAATAGAATGATTAGTCGCACCAGAAGGAGCAATCATGAAAAACGAAACGAACCCAATTTGCAGGAAGCTGGCAGCCGGCAGCTCGAAGCTTTTCCACCAAACAAAGCCAATTCCACATTCTTGAATCCCTGTATCTCTGCATCCTTACATTCTTGTTTTTCACCAAACAAAGCCAATTTTACCCTTTTCCATGTACTTTTGCCCTTTACCCTTTACCTTTTGCCTTTTTTACTAAACGAACCCAATTTATCCCGCTCTGATCTCTCTGTGCTCTCAGTGGCAAAAAATTAAATTTGACGAAACAAACCCAATTCACACATCATCTGTTATGCGTACAAAGAACTGGATAGAAAATACAAATTATTCAGGAGCCATAATAGATGAAATGGTTTGCGATTGTTTTAGTCGGCTTTGCGGGTACAGTAGCCCAGGCGGAAAAGCAGAATGTGGATTATGTTAATCCGTTTCTGGGCACTGCGACGCTGTGGGACAGCAAGGACATCGGCTACACCCCGACGCATCGGACGTGGGGGGCGGAGGTCTTCCCGGGAGCGTCATTGCCCAATGCGATGGTGCAGCTCAGCCCCGTGACGCAATTCGGCAGCGGGTCGGGGTATCAGTACGAAGACCCCACCATCCAGGCCTTTACCCACACCAGCAAGGGCCACTGGAACCTGTGCCACATCCCCCTGCTGCCGGCGACGGGTGAGTTTACCCCCGACGACTACAGCTCGCCCTACAGCCACAAGAACGAGTCCGCCCGGCCGGGCTATTACCAGGTGTTCCTGGAACGCTACGGCGTCAACGCGGAACTGACCACGACCCTGCGGTGCGGGTTCCATAAATACACCTTCAAGCCCGGCCAGCCCAAAAAGCTCATCGCCGACCTGTCGATATCCAACGAACGCGTCCGGCGGTGGGATATCGCCCAGGACGGCGACAACGTCTTTAAAGGCTTTCAGCAGACCGGCGAGCGGATGTACTTCTACGCGGTGAGCAGCCACAAAATCCAATCCATCGAATCGATGACCAAGGGCCGCAAGACCATCTCCGTGGTGCACTTTGCGGATGCGGAGGGGGCGCTGGAGCTGCAGATCGGCTTTTCGTTTGTCAGCCTTGCCAACGCCAAAGAGAACCTCGACAAAGAGATGCTGGGCAAGAGCTTCCAGCAGGTCCGCGACGAGGCGACGGCCACCTGGCAGCGTCTGTTGTCCAAAATCCAGGTCACCGGCGGCACCGAACGCCAGCGGGGCCTGTTTTATTCGACGCTGTACCGGTCGTTCCTGTGGCCGGCGGTGCGGAGTGATGTCAACGGAGAGTTTACCGACCGCAGCCGCAACGTGGTCAACAAGGGCTTTCGGTATTATACGGAGCCGTCGCTGTGGGATGATTATCGCAACAAGCTGGTGCTGCTGGGGATGCTGTCGCCGGATGTGACGGTGGATGTGATTAAGTCGCTGATTGACCGGGGCGAGAAGACGGGCTTCATGCCGACGTTTTTCCATGGCGACCATGCGGCGCCGTATATTGCGGGGACGTATTTACGCGGGATACGCGGGTACGATGTCAAGAGCGCCTATAACCTGCTGCTGCGGAATGCGACGGTCGAAGGCGGGACTCGGCCGCATATCACCGAATATATGGAAAAGGGGTATATCTCCGAGCCAGACATTAAAAACCCGGATGTCGAGACCAAGGCCGCGGCGGGCGTGACCAAGACGCTCGAATATGCGTATGATGATTATGCGGTGGCGCTGCTGGCCAAAGAATTGGGCGATACGGCCAATTACGAGATGCTGATGAAGCGCACCAGCAACTATAAGAATATGTTCGACCCCTCGACGGGCCTGATGCGGGGACGACTGGCCAACGGGGAGTGGATCAAGGACTTTGACCCGACGTACCCGTATTATGAATACATGTACCGCGAGGCCAACGCGTGGCAGTCCTCGTTCTTTGCGCCGCACGACCCGCAGGGGCTGATTGGGCTGTATCCGAGCAGGGAGGCGTTTGAAAAGAAACTGGATGAGCTGTTTTCGATTCCGTGGGGCGGCGTGGAGGCGTATAACTTTTCGGTCTTTATCGGGCAGTACTGCCACGGCAACCAGCCCGACCACGGGTTCCCGTATATGTACTACTTTGTCGACAGGCAGGACAAGGCCCAGGCGATTCTGAACAAGATTATGGATGAGTTTTATGATATGGGCAAGGAGAAGCTGGCATACGCGGGGATGGATGATGCCGGCGAGATGTCGTCGTGGTATGTGTTTAACGCGATGGGGTTTTATCCGTTCTCGCCGGCGGATCCGGAGTATATTGTGAGNNAAGGTCGTGATAGAGATGGGCGACAAGGTGAACTGGACGATTGTGCGGGACAAGCCCGGCAGCAGGATTACGAAGATAACTTATGATGGCAAGACGATGGATGGGTATTTTATCTCGCATCAGGACCTGATGAAAGGCAAGACGCTGGTCATCAGCACCCAGTAGTTGAGAACAGGCAAATAAAAAGGGCGACTCACTGGTCGCCCTTATGTTTTTGAATTATCGCACAGTTTAGCGTTTGCGGCGGAGGAATAAGCCCGCAGCGCCCAGCAGCAGGACGGTGGCCGGTTCAGGGACGACTTGCCATTGCAGAGCCACGCCGTTGGCCGCGGTGACGTCAAAGGCAAACGTGTTGCCAAAGTCGGCATACGACATGGCATTGTTGCTGGCATCCACATAGAGATACATGTTCGATTCGAAATCCAGCGTGTGGCCGACGATGGCTTCGAAGATCAGCGTGATTTCGCCGGTGTCGAACGAGAGGCCTTCCTGGTAATGGAAGGATTCGCCGAGATAACTGACTTCGTCGGAAATCCGGTATGAGCTGCCGGCGTCGATATTGCTGTCGTAGCTCCAGGACTTGTCCCAGTTGGACGAGTAGTTGTATCCCCAGTGCGGGAAGGACACATCATACGATTCCAGTTCACAGGAGGCGCCGAACGAGGCCTGTCGCGGGGTCCACATGCCTTCGCCGGTGTCGATCTGGATGGCAAAGTCACGGACGGTCAGCCCTGCGTCCATCTCGGCGTGTGCCCAGCTCTTGCCGGGGTAGGAGGTTGCTTCGGTATGCATGGAGCCGTCCACCCGGATTTTGAGGGTCAGGATGGTGGTGTCACCTTCGGCAAGACCGGAAGTACCCGGCAGCACCGTCAGGCGGTTGGTTGCCTCAGTGGATATCCTGGCATCGGAAAAATGATTATTGTTCGGGGAGGAAATAATCTGAGCATAGACACCCTGCTTGAGATTGGCTGCATCGGCGTAACCATGCGTAAAGCCGAAGGATTCGCCGTTTACCAGCGACCATCCCGTTCCCACACCGCCGGAGAAAGATTGGTAGCTGACGTGTGAGTCATCCGTGCCGTCTGATTCGATAGAATCATAGGCGCCATCTTTGTAAAAGTTGATGGAACTGTCGTAACTGACATCGGCCAGAGCCGGCGACGCAAAAATCAGCAGAGCCACCATAGCCATCAGGCAGATGCTCTTGCAGGCGATACGAACATGGTCTCTTTTCATCGTACTCTCCTCGTAATTCGGTACTTTTGATACACTGTTTTATCACTTAGAAGCATTAGCTATTTTACCAAAAATGGTATTGCGGAGTCAAGATAATTTATACTGCGGCTTATCCTGTATTAACAAGACAACATGCATCTGGATTTTTCCAGAGGAAGTAGGCCGGAGGATAGGCCAGTTTACGGCAGATAAAATCTGTTCTTTCAAGGCTTTGCGACATTTTACGTCGTTTACCGAAAGGGCCGAGAAAGGTGCGAATGCAGCGTTCGAGGCGGGCAGTATCGGCGGCGTTAAGGGTCACAATCCGCTCGCGGACGGCCTCGGGATCGTGCCAGAGGATCGGCGGGATATTCAGTTCGCTCAGCAGGAGTGCCAGGCGGAGTGCTTTTTTGTTGTCGGGCGTCGGATAGCGTTTCATGCCGGCTTTTTCGAGGAAGGGATTGAAGCGGCCCATGACGGCCAGCGATTCGATGTAGGGGACGTTCAGACGGGGCAGGGTCCGGCGGACCAGCCATGCGGCAAGGCCAAGCCCGCGCCAGGCGGGGTCGATGACGACGCGGGAGATGGTGCGGATGGACTGATTCAGTTGACGAAGACTTTGGGCTCGGTCGGATGAAGAGAATTGCGGGCCGAGGACGGCATTGCGTGCGGCACAGTTGGGGGCAGGATAGGTATAGACGATGACCCCAATGACGGCATGTTCGAGGTGCATCAGCGGGATGTGCTGGCGGAGCGTCCAGACCGCGGCTGCGGGGCCAAGGGATGTGTCACGGTAATGGTAGCGGCTGAGCCGGTGGTAGTCCGCGATGGTTCCGGGGCACAGGGTGACGTATTTAAGCAGCGAGCAATAGCGTGGGCCTTTGGCGTTTGCTGTTGCGGCGGGATGGGC
>DLFY01000095.1:20983-21631 GCA_002482415.1 Phycisphaerales bacterium UBA7708 | reverse complement strand
CCGGCGGCAAGACATCGTCACAGGAAGGAAATTTTTCCTTCAGAAACCGAACGATTTCCCTGTATGCCGGGCCGCAGTTATCCCCTTCCACCTTGAGAATACACTCATCTCCGGCCTTGATATCCGCCCCGACCAGCGACAGAATGCTTCGGGCGTTGGCGGTTTTCTGATTGCTCAGGTTGGTCAGCGAGACCTGGCTTTCGGTAAAACCCGCGACAACCTGCTCCAGGCAGTTGGCCGGACGGGCATGAACGCCATTGGGCAGCGGACACACAAATCGATATTCATAGACTTCTGGCATAATCGCCGCTCATTAACCTCGATTGGGGACTTTGGCAAAAATACTCTTGGGATCCTTCAGGGCAAGCTGAACCGGCACCTCGATACGGGGAATACCCTCGAACCGTTCGGCATTTTCAATGGCAATATCCGCCGCCAGAATCAGGGCATCCGCACCTTTGATATCGGCGGGCTTCAGTTCGTTTTCGATGCCCATAGCGCCCTGGGTCTCCACTTTGATTTCGTGCCCCAGCTCTTTGGCGGTCTTTTCAAGACTTTCCGCCGCCATATACGTATGGGCAATCCCGGTCGGACACGCAGTCACTGCGATAAATTTCATAGTCAGGCCTCCTTTTTAACACCAGTCAT
>DLFY01000095.1:0-20942 GCA_002482415.1 Phycisphaerales bacterium UBA7708 | reverse complement strand
GCGATAACATAAACAATTCGATTATCCACTACCGGCAGCACAATCGGACCGCCGTGGGGGGCATGGTCACCCACCTTGCCGAGCATCGCTACCACCGCCGCGGTCATTGAACCCAGCATGATACACGGTATCACCCGGAGCGGGTCAGCCGCGGCAAACGGGATGGCACCTTCGGTAATACCAATCATGCCCATGCCCAGTGCGGCAATACCGCTTTCCTGCTGCTCTTCAGTCCAGAGCTTCCGGCGGATCAGTGTTGCCAGGCCCATCCCCAGCGGCGGGGTACAAATCGCCGCGGCAACCGAACCCATCACCAGGAAGTTGCCCTGTTCAATCATGGATGCTCCAAAGAAAAAGGCCGTTTTATTGACAGGCCCGCCCATATCAAAGGCAATCATGGCCCCCAATAAAATCGCCAGAATAATCGAACTGGTCGCCTGCATGCCGCGCAGCCAGGCATCCAGCCCCACCATAATTTCGGCTATCGGCAAACTGACATAATACATCAGCGTACCAATAACAATCGCAGAAATCACCGGAATAATTAAAATAGGCATAATCGGGCGAATGAGTTTGTGAACCGGCATCTTTTTGAGCCACGCAACCAAGTGCCCCGCAACAAGACCGGCCAGCAACGCCCCCAGAAAGCCAGCACTGGCAGATCGGCCATCCACTTCATGGGGTATTCCGGCAAAAAAACCACCGATAAATCCAGCTACTAATCCGGGTTTACCCGCAATCGCATAGGAAATAAAACCGGCCAGAATAGGAAGCATCAATTTAAATGCCGCTTCCCCAATCGTCAAAATATGTTTTAAGACAGGGCTGTCTGTGAAATCCGGACCAGATGTTCCCATCGGAGCAAAAGCAATTGCCGTGGCAATCAAAATACCACCGCTTGCGATAAAAGGAATCGCATACGATACTCCGCTTAATAGATACTGCTTCTGATTTTGAAAAAACTGCTTCATAAACCACCCGTTTTAACTGGACAGTAAATTTGGGTTCATCTCCATTTTGTTTAAAGATTATACCTGTCGATAAGACAGAATGATATAGGAATAAACTACCAATATTTACACTTTTGTAACGTTGAATTATTTCAAAACCAGAAACAAGCGATCATAAATAATATCATAAATGATTTATATAAAATATTTTACGCTTGACATAGCAGATATCCGTATTTATTCTGATTGACAATTATATGATTTTCGTAACATATTGACTGATTTGAATGAAAAACCGGATGGATGTAACGAATACACATGAGCAGCCATCTATTGGGGTGTTTTAGTACAAAATCAGAAACGATAAGGTAGCACATGGAAACACAGTTACGTATTATTGAATGCCTCAAGACAATAATCGCTGGCCCAGGCATCACTGAAGTTATCTTCGCCGGCAATAAAACGCCTCCGCCGCTGTTGGCATTTGCCGTCCATTTTCCACGCCTAACGCTTTTAACCAGCGGTACTTATACAACAGAACTGGAACAAAATCGAAAAGTCACCTCGGTATCGATCCAACCCGGCCAGGCCCTTTTTATCCCCCCCAACTGCTGGGACAAGCCGGATATGAACACCAAATCCCAGGCAATCCACTTTCTGTTTGGCAAACGACACACCGGCATCAGTCTGGTGACATCCAATACGGAGGTCAAAGCGGACAAAATTGCTCTCCAACACACTCTTGCAGGCCCTGAGCAGAAACTGATTGATTCAATTCTCGAGTTGAATCAGATGAAAAAACCATATTCGGCCTTTAATCACCTGATTATGGCCTTGCTGTCCTGTTACATTATCCGACTCGAAGAATACAACAAACCCTTGTCGAAACACTCCAATCTTCTGTTCCAGGAAATCTGTATCTATATCCAGGAAAACTTCCAGAATGAACTTTCGCGAGACTCGGTTGCCAAATACTATGATATATCCCCCAATCACCTATCCAGAATGTTTAAAACTAATGGTTATATGAAGTTCTGCGATTATGTGAATTATGTCCGGATCAACCGAGCCAAGTTCCTGCTGCAAAACTACGACTTTTCGCTCTATCATATCGCCCAGCGCTGCGGCTATAATGACGTGGTCTATTTCTGCAGAATCTTCAAGAAAATCACCAAAAAAACACCGAAACAATATCGGAATCAGCTTTTATATAACAATAGTCATTAAAGTTCGTTACGAACAAAATGACCCGGCGGCACCTATGATAAGGGGTTTATATAAAAACATTAGACAATTGAAACCCGGGGCAATACAATATTGCTTTGGTTTAAGAAAATATCAGGAGAACAACAATGTGCGATAGTTGTGGATGCAGTGGAAAGACGTTCGAGTCACAGGTAGCCGACGTGATNNATCAATCCGGCCGATGCTGCAAAACGACGGCGGAGACATCGAACTGGTCGGCGTGGATGCCGATAAAACCGTCAAAGTCCGTCTTCAGGGTGCTTGCCGGGGCTGTCCGGGTGCTCGTATGACCCTGAAAATGGGCGTAGAACGTGTGCTTCGTCAGAAAATCAGCGATATCAAAGAAGTGGTAGCCGTTGATTAATCAACCGTTTTGAGACACAGCGTGTCCGAGACGTTTCATAAAGAGAATCAGGAGCACAACTTAACGGAATCTGGCGAAAACAGGCCCGAGGTGAGTTTTGTGCCAAAATACCGCAAAGCCCTGCAGTGGGTTTTGGCGGTATTTTGCGTTTTATGGGTCGTCTGGCATTTTTATCAGAATCGTCAGGATTTGGGTTTGTTTGGTTCGCTGACTTTGCCCACTATCGCCCTGCTTTTAGGGCTATTTATCTTCCATTTGTGGCTGTATTCGCTGAATTTCTATTATGTGATAATCAGTTGCGCAGGACCTAAAATACCGTTTATTGCATTTTTTAAGACGATTATTATAGGACGATTCCTGAGCAGTATCGCCCCGCAGGCCGGTGGTGTCTGGCGGGCAATCCACCTCAAACACAAGTTCGGTATTTCCTACACGCGGTATATCGGAGGTTTTTTGTGCTTTTTATGGCTGGATGCGGCCATGAACATCCTGTTGTCGTCTGTAATATTTGCCCTATTTGCACCGACATTCACAATCAGTTCGATCTCAATATGGATTATTTTAGGTATACTTGGTATCGGTTGGTTTATTCCCATCTTTCTGGAGAAATTATTACATAAAACATCTGTCCGTACTGGCTGGCTCGGCCGGATCCATGAACGTCTCTCATCGATGATCACCATAGCGGTTCAGGGGATACACGACCATAAGATGCTGGTTCGAGTCATAGTTCTAAACACGACTAATTTTGCCAACAACATCCTGATTATCTATCTCTGTCTTTCAGGAAGCCAGGAATCCATCACTATCCCTGCATTGGCGGTCTTTTTTATCCTGCTCAAGCTGAGCAGCTACATCATCATCACTCCCGGCAACGTCGGCATTCGAGAGATTGCCTACGGCATGCTCGCCGAGCAAATGGGGCTGGGGGCCGGTGCGGGAATCGTATTATCGGTATTTTATCGCTTATTTGGGATGATTATCGTCTCACTGTTCGGCATCTACTTTGGCGGCCTTAAACTCCTGACTAAGGAAAAAATAATCAAATCACAATCGTAGCCATACAATCAGGCAAGACTTCTCCTGTTTTTGTTATCAGACGTTGATTTATAAAGGAAAGTACCTGTGTTTTAAATCCAGCCTGTTGTCTAATATCATTAATCCCCTCTCAGTCCCTCTGCCCGCACTTTTATCAGACCCTCTTTTCGCTTCCTAATATACAGGATCATGCAAGGTATATTTTGCCGATTCACCCAAGCAAATCCGACGACATATCGTTTGTTGTTTTGAATAATACGGATTCTACCGCTATGAAAACATTTGAATATGTTGCATGGGATACGCAGGGCGGCTGCCGCGAAGGCGTTCGCCAGGCCGGTTCGCAGGAAGAAATCCTGGCGCTGCTGCGAGATGAGCTTCTGACCCCGGTATCCATCCGGGAACGGATGTCCGAGGCGGCTTCCACAGTCGCTAGGGTTCGCGGCAAGTCCGTCAAATCCCATGATCTTGCTTCATTCTGCTGGCAGTTGGGAACGATGATTTCCGGCGGACTGCCCATTACCACCGCTATCGAGACGATTGCCGAAGAAGTACCCAATAAATATTNNTGCAGCAGGGGCAGTCGCTTTCGGAAATTGCCAGCGACTATCCCAAAGTCTTTAATAAATTATCCTGCGCGATGCTTCAGGCCGGTGAAACCGCCGGCACCATTACGACCTGCCTGCAGCGTCTCGGTGAATATTATGAGAACCGCGACAAGCTGGCCCGCAAAGTCCGCGGGGCGCTGGCGTATCCGATCTTTGTCATCTTTTTTGTAATCGGCATCGTCATTGCCCTGATGACGCTGATTATCCCGCGCTTTACCATTCTGTTTGATCAGTTCAAAGGCAACCTGCCGGCGTTTACCCGCGGCTTCATGGCTGTATATAATTTTTTAATGAACAACGCAATTTTTATCCTCGGGGGCCTGGGGCTGGCTGTTGTGACGGCGATTCTTTTCTGTCGAACCACCAAAGGCCGACGATTTTTCTCGGAACTCCTGATCAAGATGCCGCTTATCGGCCCCATCAAAAAAATGGCCTTCGTGGCTCAGTTCTGCAAGACCTTATCGACGCTGATTGCCTCCGGCGTTTCGGTGCTGGACGCATTCGGGATTCTGGCTAATATGACCACCAACGAACTGTTTCGCGAAGGTGTCCTTAAAACCCGCGAGTATATCGTGGAAGGAACCAATATCTCCAAAAGCATGGAAAAGGTCGGTTTCTTCCCGGGCGTTGCGGTCAAAATGACCCAGATCGGCGAACAAAGCGGCTCGCTGTCGGCGGTCCTGGACAAGACCAGCTTCTATTACGAGAAAAAGGTGGATGGATTAATTACCATCATGCTGAGTCTGATCGAGCCGATTCTGATTGTCACGGTGGGTTCGATTGTATTGGTGGTCGTGCTGGCCATGTATCTGCCCATTTTTTCCATCCAGGTTTAAAAAATGGAAAATCCATGGTTAAGCCGCCGTTTTAAAAAAACGATATCATAACAAAATGCATCAATATCCGTCCGTAGATGACGGTAAGTAACGTTACTTCATTTTATCAGGAGACAGTAGTATGACAAGAAAAGGCTTCACACTCATCGAACTGATGGTCGTGGTGCTGATTGTCGGCATTCTTGCCGCAGCGTCTATTCCGCTGATGCGAGGTCGAATTGATTCGGCCAAGTGGGCGGAAGCCAACGCCACAGCCGGGACCATCAAATCCGCCGTCCGTGTCTATTATGCCGAAAACGGAAAAGGCCTCACCGGCTCATTAGGCGACGCTGCAAATCAGACCGCCCTGGGTTTCACCAAGGCCGACCTGACCGGGACCTACTTTGTTCCGAGCGATTATACCATTGACAGCGTCGACGCCAATGGCAACGCTCAGGTCACCGTCAAAGGCAGCCAATCCAATGCTCCGTCGGGAAGCAAGACGCTCAAAGCCGACGGCACCTGGCAATAGGCCCTGCCGCATTCAGGATATATCCAGAGGAGGCTGTCTCGGCAACAGCCTCCTCTTTGTCTTTCACATAACCTCGGTGCTTTCAGGTCCGACGCAGAATTTATGAGAACACGGCATTATCATCCATCCGGAGCTATCCATTTCCGCAGCGGGTTCAGTCTGCTGGAGATGGTGATTGCCATTCTGATTTTAGCGATATTGTCCGTCGGCACTCTCGGCTATCACTACCTGGCCACCCGTATGGCAATCCGTGCCAATGCGGAAATCACGGCGGCGCGGACCGCCCGGTTTATCCTCGATAACTGGAAAAAGACCGGCGGCGACGAAAATTTCGACCTTGAAGATCTGGAGGCGGGATTTGACCAGGTCTCTAGCAGCAATCAATACACGGCAACCATCGACCGGCTGCCGATGACGGCCGAAGTGTACTGGAAAGACATCGACGAGAATACGCTGTCGATGACGAAGATTCGCCAGATTCAGGTGACGATACGCTGGAAGTCGGATTACAGCACCAGCAAGCTGACCGCCGGCGATCCATCCTATATTATGGCCACGTATGTCCGTCGGGATGAGGCGGGAGGATAAGCCATGCCAGCGATCCCACACCATTCAGCCAGAATCCGCTCAGGCTTTTCCCTGATCGAACTGCTCATTGCGATTGCCATCATTGCCATTCCGCTGGCGGCCATTGCAGCCCTGCTGGCCGGAACATCGCGGTCGTGGCAGCGGCTGTACAACGACACCCACAGCCAGATTCGCCAGGATTCACTGGCCCTGATGACCTCCATTCAAAAAATCGGACGGCAGTCCAATCTGACCAATTATACCATCTATACGATTAAAAATAACACCTTCACGCCCGCTGCGCCTCCATCGGGACAAAGCATTGCCTCCGGACAGGCGGTGGAATTCCGCTTCTGGCAGGATGAATTTGATCCCCAAAAGCCCGCCGACACTGTCTTTGAAGACGACAATACCGGCACGCATTACGCTTTGTATTACCTGGACGGATCAGCGCTGAAACTGGATATCGGGCGGGTCGTCAACGGCGTGGGCGCTGTGGCCAACAANNGCCGCCGCTATTCTGAACAGTCAGGTATTGACCCAGCAGGTCGATACCGCCGCCAACAGCAAATTATTCAGCCATGTCATGTCCGGCGGACAGGGCAGCGGCTGTGTCAATACAAAAATTATTCTGACCGACAAAAACAAAGATTCCATTGAAATTCTTTTTGGAACATTACTGCGATCCGCCTGGCCCCGATAATCGTCGGCTGGAATCGATCCCATTGAATGGAAACATGAAATCAAGACAGACTCATCCAGATAAACAGCGAAACGGCTCAGCACTGGGTATGGTGATGATCCTGATGGTGCTGCTGACCATCGCGGGACTTTCCCTGATCCGGGTTGCCGAAGGCAAACTGATTCAGGCGGTGCGATACAAAAGTCAGGAATCCGCCGCGGCCGCCGCGGAAGCAGCCTATGAAAAGGCCGTGTTCTGGATGAGTCAGCAGGTTGACATGCTGGAAGCCCTTGAAAGCAGTTCTTCGGCCACAACGATTACATTTCCCCAGAGCCACGCGGATTATAAAATTTCATTTGCCGCTTTCATCGGGGCGCGTCCCATCTTTCAGATTCAGGCCAACGGGTATTGCGGGATTTATCAGAAAACCATCTCGGTTTATCTGGTCCAGGCCGTGTCGGGCTGGGACATGGGCATGTGCCGGATTATCTCCGGCCCCAACACCACCGACGAAGTCAATTTCGTCACCGGTGAAATCATTGCCATGCCGCTGCATATCAATGATATGCAGGATAATCCCGACTATACGGATATCCATATCTCCGGGTCGCCGCAGTTTCTGGAGCACATTTCCCTGGGGGAATCCCGGTATGACTCCCGCGGGCGGGATAAATATGCCTCCACCATCAACCTGTTCCAGGCAGGCATATCCTTCAATCAACCCGCCAGTCTTGTGGTGGATCCTGCCACCATTCGGCAGAAAGTTCAGCGTTTTCGTGATTGCACCAATCCGACGTATCGCTACAGTCCGCAAGCGGTTCAGGCCCTGCCCAAACATAATAACGGACGCACGGGATTTTATACCTCATCTGTAACCGATCTGCCGGCTGTCCAATTGAAATTTTATGTGGACAGCAGCGGTGTCGGCTACGTCAGAGTCTATAATGACTGTACCGTCGCAGGCTATACACGACAGGGTTCAGGTTCCAATTCGTGGGACTATAAAATCAACACCACCGGCAGCAATCATGAGTATATTAAATATCCCATCTACGGCTGCCATTACACGCCCGGCAGCTACACCGACATCCGCATCGACAATCCGGCGGATGCAATCTATGTATCCCAGAATTTTAATGGTGTGCGCAGTGAACCGGGGGCCCAGATTTATGTGGACGGCAATGTGGTCATCGGCTGCGGTTCCGAAGACGCCGCAGCACTGGGTACCATCAACACCGTCAAGGGAAGCATCACCGTTGTCGCTTCCGGCAATATCTGGGTCGCCAACGAACTGAAAGTGGCCGGCGATCGTGATGCAGACGGCATGCCTGCCACAGACAATCCCAATGTACTGGGATTAATTTCACAGGGTGTTATCAAAGTTGTTGATCCGGGTATGACTCGCAATGATCTGCTGTACGATACCGACCTCTTCGATGCCTCCAGCGTCAGCGGGTACAGCCCCATCGGCAACCAGACCGGTTCCGGGGCCTCCAATCGGGTCTTGCCGGGAACGATGACCGTGGAAGCCGCCATGACCATCGGCGGCGGCGGCTGGGGCGCGGAAAACGTGTATCGCCTTAATTCCTCACCAGGCCGAAGAAATTACTATTCCAGCAAGAATGACAAACTCATTGTCCGGGGCACGATTACCGAATCACTCCGCGGTATTGTCGGGTCGGGGACCAATGGGTACATCAAACAATATTATTTTGACAAACGCCTCATGAAAGGGATTTTGCCCGGCAATATGTCGCTCAAGGGCAAATACCTGCTGGTGCCGGGAGGCTGGAGTGAGACATCCACAATAAGGTCCGAATAAAATGCCGCTTTTTTGGGATATCCATTTCAGTGATGTGATTTTAGGGTTAAGCCCGACGGGCTTGATTCCGATAAGTTCCGTGTCGGCGGAAGGTATTACGCCGGCAGATTTTTATTTAAGCGGATATTTCAGCTCTGCAATACGCTCCGCTGCAGAAAGGGATGAGACATGATGTTATTCGGCAAACGACTTGGACAAATCCAGGCGGGACTGGTCGGTTTGGATATTGGCTCCAGTTCGGTCAAACTGGTCCGCTTGGACAAAAGCTCCAAAGGGTGGTCGGCCACGACGGCGGCGTATGCCCTGATTGAGCCGTCACAGGACCAGACCCTGCGTGATGAAAATACAGTCCGAGCCATCCATAAATGCTTTCACGACGCCGGAACTACCGGCCCCCGCAGTGCGATTTGCAGTATTTCAGGCCAGGATGTCGCGGTCCGCGGATTCAATTTTCCCACCCTGCCGGATGAAGCGATTGAGCAGGCCGTCAAGCTGGAAGCCCAGCAGCTTTCCGCACTGGATCCCAATCACAGCGTGGTGGATTATCAACTGCTGCAGGATGTTGACCTCCCCGTTGAACCGGCTCGTCAGGGCCGTAAAGGATATCTGGTTATCGGACTGGAAGAGGCCATTCAGCGAAAAATCAGAACCGCCCAGCAGGCCCAGGTCAAACCCGTCCTGATGGATGTCAGCAGCCTGGCGCTCTTGAATTGCCTGGGTCAACTGCCGGAAAATCAGGGGGTCGATACCTTTGCAGCCCTGGATGTGGGTTATACCGTCAGCACCCTGACCATTCTGGGTAAAGACGGGGTTCCGTTCGTCCGGAATCTGTCGGGCACCGCCCAGCAGATTTTAACGATGATTTCAGTTAAAATGCAAACCAGCATGGCTGAAGTCAGAAAAAATCTGAGCCAGGAAAACACGTCCACCGACACCGTGCTGGAAGTGGAACTCAAAAACGCCTGCGGAAAACTGGTCGGTGATGTGCTGGAAACGCTGCGTTTCTATTCGCTCCAGCCGAATACCGAACGGGTCTGCCGGCTGTATTTATGCGGCGGATTTGCATTGTATCATCCGTTTGTGCGGCTCATGCAGCAATCGCTGCCGATTCCCGTCAAGGTCTTTAACCCGCTGGATGTGATTTCCTGTCCTTCGGACAGCCAGACACGAAAAACATTAGAACAATTCGGCCCGGCGATGTCCGTTGCGGCCGGACTGGCAATGAGGTCCATACAATGATGTTTACCATTGATTTACTCAAAGGTGCGGGCCTGCCGAAAAAAAGCAGGCCGGTTGTGGTGGCGATGGCCATGATCCCTCTGCTGATCCCCCTGATGGGGACCGTCGTGCTGGCCGCCTGCTGGCAGCACAACAGAACTCTGATGCAGACCCAGCAGAAGATCATCGATGACAACCAAATCAAAATCAATGCCTCGGCGGACGACCTGGCCTGTTACACCCGGGCCAATACTCAGATTCTCACACTCCGCCAGCAGCTTGAGGATGTCGATATGGGGCTGCAATACCGCGTTCAGATTTCCGATATCCTCAGGGCATTGACTGAATCCCTTCCGGACAACCTGGCCCTGACCCGGCTGGATATGAACCGAATGGATCAGCAGAAAAAAGAAACGGATAAAGCCACGGGTAATGTCAGGCAGACGCTGGTCATTCAGCGAAAACTTCGCGTGGAAGTCGGCGGCGTCCTGCAGGATCAGACCGACGTCTCGGCCGACGAATATATCCAGAAACTCCGGTCCTGTGAAAATCTGAAAGGCCTGGTTGAATCCATTCAGATTGTCGCGCGAAACAACGGTTCTATGGATGGACAAAACTGTGCGTTTTATGAAATCGAATGTCTCTTGAAAGAGCAGAATTAAAATGAAGTTCAAACTGCCAAATTCCGCGTTTAAGCAATACAGCCTGCTGGTGAGCTGTACCTGGGGACTGTGGGCGGTGATCGCCGCGGCAGCCTATTTTCTGGTCCTCGGGCCGCAGCAGATCGCCGTGGCCAGGCTGGGCAAGGAATTCAACATCAGCAATGAACAGTACGCCATGGCCCAGACTGCACAGCGCAAGGAAACCAAAGTGCATATTGAAGCCACACTGAAGGAACAGGTTGAGAAAACCTCGCGTTTTGTGGTTCCATCGGATACGGCGTCCGGCATGACGCTGCAGATCAGCCAGTTGGCCTCAGAGCACGGCCTGTCTGATTTTTCAACCAAAACCCGCGAGCTGAGTTCGACGTTCGGCACCGACAGCAAGGCCAAGATCACCGACGCATGGCTGGAATTGACCTTTGCCTGTTCGTTCAATCAGTTTGCCGCCTTCCTCAACAGCCTTGAACGCAGTCAGCCGGTTGTCTTTGTTGAGACCGCCCAGATTTCGCGGGATGCCGAAGGGCCGGACCTGCCGCGCGCCCGGGTGCTGATTTCCTATCTGGTTGATATTCCGCAGAATAAACACAAGGCTTCCGGCACAACCCCCTGATTCCTATCCTGATCAAGGCGAGCATAACAGGACATAATGTGAGAATAGTAGCAATTACCAATCAAAAAGGCGGCTGCGGCAAAACCACGACGGCGGTAAACCTCGCCGCGGCGCTGGCGATGCAGGGCCACAGGACACTGCTGGTCGATCTGGACCCGCAGGCCCATGCGACCATCGGTCTGGGGCTGACGCCGGAACGGCTGCAGCAGACGATTTATGATGCCTTGATTAATCCCTGTATCACGATCGGACAGATTGCCCAGCCCACGATGATTCCCAATCTGAGCCTGGCCTCCAGCAATGTGCTGCTTTGCGGCGCCGAATCCCAGTTGTCCCAGATGCCCCGCCGGGAATATATTCTCAGGCAGCGGCTCTGCATGGTGCAGGATGCTTTTGACTGGTGCCTGCTGGATTGCTCGCCGTCACTGAGCGTCCTGACGCTCAATGCGGTAACCGCGGCAACGGATATTCTGATTCCGGTTCAGACCCATTACTATGCCATCGAGGGATTGCGCCAGATGCTGGAAACCGTGGATATTGTCCGGGATCGGTTCAATCCGCAGCTTCATCCGGCACGCATCCTGCTGAACATGAGCGAAAAACGAACCCTGCTGTGCCGGGATGTCCAGCAGCAGTTGCGCGAGTATTTCCGGGACGCCGTCTTCAGTACGGTGATTCACCGCAATATCCGACTGGCCGAAGCCCCCAGCGCCGGACAGTCCATCCTGACCTATGACAGGCACAGCACCGGGGCGCTGGAATACACAGCCCTGGCCCGCGAAATCAGCACCGGCAGCACCGCTGAACAGAAGCCGTCAATTGAGACTGTCACAGAATCCGCAAGCGTTGAGTGTCACGCAGACCTTGCCNNCCCTAACGAATCGGGTATAAGCCATGAAAAAAGCAGGATTACAGAAAAAAATAGCATTTATCTTTGATGGCCAGGAGTCTTTGGAGCAAACACCGTCCTCGACGGGAACCTCTCCCGCCAAAAGGGACGGTTCGCCCAGAATTGCTCCGACAACGTCTCCGGAGCCGCCAGCGCCGCTGTATACAAAGAACAATTCCGTCACTGAGAATACAGGGAATGTCCCAACAGAATATCCTGTTTCCCATCAGCGGCCAACGACCCGGCCCCGACCCGTCCCGAAAAAAAACGCAGCCGGAGCCAACACCATTACGCTGCGAAAAGCGATGGGAATTCTCAAAAATCGCTTAACGGGATCCGCCGCCGGCAAAGCCAACGCACATCAGCGGAAAATGGGAATACTTGTAGCAGCCTTGATGCTGGTTTTTGTTGCAGTGCTGTATTACGTACTGGGTTCAGGTCCGTCGATAGCCAACGCCCTGACCAAAGGTACGAACTCCGAACAGAACACCGGCCCCGCACCCGCAAAGAAATGGTCCGAGTCGTGGAAAACACCGGCTCTTTTTTCCGCGCCCGCTCGTGATCCCATGAAATCCCCCTCCAAAACGACCTCCGGAGGCGCTGTGATTCAAGACAATTTGTCCGTGCGGGGCATTGTGTACAGCCCCAGCAAGCCCTCCGCAATCATTTCCGGGCAGGTGCTCCTGGAAGGGGAATCCATCGGAGATATCCGAATCTGTAAAATTGATAAAGATTCGGTTGAGTTTGAAAAGAATGGAAAACGCTGGAAACAGCAGGTCGAACAGCACATCACAGAACCAAAATAATCACTGACAGGATTGTCAGACAGGACATAACAGGAGACAAACATGAAATATGCACTGCATCAATTGCTGCGGTTAAGTCTGGGACTTTGGATGGGATGTATCGGGCTGAGCCTGGCCGAGGAGACCCTGGCACCGAAAAATGAGCTGCTGACACCGGTCCAGGAACGCATGCGGCACCCGATCTCGATCGAATTCCGCGAAACCCCCATTGATGATGTCCTGCTCATCCTGGCCAAACAGGCCGATGTGGATATTATTAAAAGCCCCAAGGTCATCGGCAATGTCACCGCCACATTAACCGACATCCCGCTGTCTGAGGCCCTCGAAAATATCCTGGCCGCGCATGGCTATGCCTTTATTACGACAACCAACATGATCCGCGTTGTGCCGCGGGAAGATGTCCTTCAGACGCAGGAAAAACGAGTCAGCCGCGTCTATCGCATTACCTACGCCGATGTGACGGAAGTCGAGGAATCCCTGAAAAAATTCATCTCCGAAGGCGGCTCCATTTCCGCCAATCCCGGCACCAGCAATATCATCGTGACCGACGTGGAAAGCAAAATCGAAGCCATCGATTCGTTTATTGAAGAAATCGACCGGGTCACGCCGCAAATTCTGGTTGAAGCCCGGATTTACGACGTCTCCTCCAAAGACCGCATCGACCTGGGTGTGCAATGGCAGGCCGGCACCGCCACCAGCTATGGCGCCCCGGCTTCAGGAGCTACACTGGGCAACGATCTTTCCGGTCTTGGCAACGCTATCTATGGTGATCCCTCCAACACCAGCCCCTTTTCCTCGGTAACCAATCCTTTTACAACAGGTGCGTTCAACGGAAACGTCAACAATGCCTCCAACACCAATGCCCTGATGCGGTTTGGTATCTTGAATGAGCACATCAATATCGACGCCATTCTGCGGGCCGAACAGGAAGATATCCGCGCCAAACTGCTGGCCAACCCGCGCATTATGGTGCTGGATAATCAGGAAGCCCAGATCAAAATCGTTGAGGAAATTCCCTATCAGGAACTGACCGAAACCAGCGGCGGCGGCGCCATCGGCACCACTCAGTTCCGCGATGTCGGCGTGGAATTGCTGGTCACACCCCATTTGACCCGGGAAGGCCTGATCCGGCTGATTCTCAATCCGAAATTCAGTGTTCGCACCGGCGATGTACTGGTGGGAACCGGAAACAATAATGTCCCCGCCCAGCCGATTATCGCCACACGGCAGACCATGACGACGGCGCTGATCCGCGACCAGCAGACGGTCGTGATCGGCGGCATGAAAAAACAGGACGTCTCAACCCAGGTCAATAAAGTTCCCATCCTGGGTGATATCCCGCTGCTGGGCGAGCTGTTCAAGTTCCGCGGCGAAAGCATCGTCAACAGCGAACTGGTGGTGTTCATTACGCCGCAGATCGTAACCGACCAGGCCCTGACAGCAGCCGAGCAGATGCATCTGGAAAATACCAATTTCAGTTCGCCGAAAATTGCAGAACCCAAATTACTCAAAGACAAGACGTCCAAAGCGAAGCCATAACGACACGCACGCAATACGTTCTTATAGCGTAAAGATAAAACCAGGCCGGAGTTTATACTGATTCTGCGTGTAAATCTCCGTTTCGGCGCGGCTAAGTACAGAGACATCAACCACGTGCTTCTTTTGCTTGCGGAATAATAATACCCGTTGGGTATATCTTACAGGAGATGGATTTCGGCCAGTTGATTTTGCAACGGGTCGGCCCCCTCAAACCGGATCGCCGTCATTCCCGCGGCCCTCGCTCCATCCACATTCTTCTGCAAATCATCGATAAACAGGCACTCTTCCGGCGGCACCCCGACATCGCCGGCCGCGGCCAGATAACTGTCCCGGCTGGGCTTGACCGACCCGATTTGAAAACTCAGGGTCGGCTTCGGAAAATACTGCATCAGGGGGTAATGGCGGCAGATATAATCCCAATGCAGCGGATCGGTATCGGATAACAACCCCAGTTTGACTTTGCCGCTTAACTGAGCCACCACGGAATCCATTCCCTCCATGGGAGCAAAAATGTCGCACCAGCGAAACACAAACTCCTCATACGACAGACCAAGCCGGTACTCGTCATGCAGCTTTTGGTAGAATTCCTGCGTTTGAATGCGTCCGATACTGTACTGCATCATCATCGGATCCGCCATAATGCGCCCCAGCACCTGCTGGACATCTCCGCCTGCATAATTCGTGAAAAAAAAGTCCCACAGCTTTTGGGTGTCCACCTGCACCAGCACACGCCCCAGATCAAATATCACGGCTTTAATCAATTCTTTCTTCTTCACGTTCAGATTTTCTATTTTGATAGTGATAGACATCCAGATAATATCCAAATTCACGATGTTCCACGGATTGATATTGTTGCTGAAGCCATGAACGCAAATATTCCTGCTTATCGGTTTCATCGGTTAAAATCAACCACAGGGATTCATGACTGCCGACCAGAGGCGGAATCGCCTTCGCAACAACCTCCGGAGTCAGATGCAGCGAATCCACAGTGGGCGGAAATCCGCTTAATATCAAATCCGCCCGAGTTCCATAATAGGGATAGGCTAATTTGCGATACCCCGGAGCCTGAAAAAACAACAACTCACCCTGTGTTGCATGGGTATCAACATAAGCGATGGACTGCCTCCACTGTTCTCGTTGAACCAGAGAAAACCACAAATGGTTCTCATATCCAAACACAAGCAGAACAACTCCTGTCGCGGCGAACTGAAATAACACAGAGGGGACATTCATTAATCCTCGTCCTACCAGCAGATAAAACGCCGCCGTACAGGAAACCATATAGCGAATTGAAAAGATTGGACTGGATATCAATGACAGAATAAACGGCGGAATCACGGTACATAGAATCCAGACACCCAAAAACCAGGCTTTATTCCATTCCGTCAAGTCGAATCGTCTGCGTCTTCCGCCATCGTCATCACTCCGAGGAAACAGCGTTAAAAACCAGAAACAGCACAGTGCCAGCAGGAACAGGCCGAATTTGGTACTGTCGGCGGAAAAGACTTTAATCACCCAGGGAATATCAATCCATGTCGGTGTTTTCAAAAATGTCGGACGTTCCTGGATTCGGAAAAACTGTAACAGGGTAATGATAAACCACGGCAGATACAGCAATCCGGTTATGAGCCATGAGAGTATCCCCCGTCGATAAAAAAACCGGAAATGCTGCCTATCCAGGTAATACAAACTGCCGACAAATACCACCTGGGCAAAAAGATGAAACATGGCATAAGAATGACAATACAGCATCAATACCGAGACTATCGTGTAAATCCAGAACCATCGGCTGGAATAATTATAAATCATCTTCCACAGACCGATCATGGACAGCACTCCCAGCATTGCCAGCAGCGAATAACAGCGGGCCTCCTGCGCATACGGCAGCAGATACGAAGAAATGGCCGTCAGTAATCCGGCATACAGACCCGCCCTGCCTGCCCAGAACATCGTCCCCAGATAATAAACCAGGCCAATGGTTATGACGCTGAACACTGTCGATGGAAAACGCAAAGCCGTTTCCGTACAACCAAATACCTTTATCCAGAAATGCAAAATCAGATAATACAGAGGAGGATTCAGGTCTTTGTGCATTGAATTTTCAAGAATACCGGAAATGGTATAAGCAGCCGTTTTTGCCGTATATAATTCATCCTGCCACAAACTTTCCCCATCAATATCCCAAATGGATAACACCAATCCCAGAACCATTAAACCCGCCGGCATGAATACAGCAGAAGAAAAGAGTGTCTTTATTTTTTGTTTAAAACCCATACTCATCCTTCACCCCGCAAATTCTTCGCTATCGAAATCACAGAGTATCCCGTAAAATACCGAGAATGCGTTCTGATGCCCGGCCGTCACCAAAAGGATTCTGAATCCCAATCATCCTTTGATATTCAAGCGAATCTGCCAACAACCGATTGGCCTGACAGACAATATTATCTGTCTCCGTTCCAACAATTCGCGCCAGTCCGTTTTCAACCGCTTCCGGCCGCTCGGTGGTCCTCCGGGTAATCAAAACCGGTTTTTGCAGCGACGGGGCTTCCTCCTGAATCCCGCCGGAGTCCGTAATAATCAGCGTACTTCGCCGCATCAGGTCAATAAACGGCAGATATTCAACCGGTTCTATCAAAAATATTCGCGGATGTTCACCCAGTAATTGCCGCACCGGCCGCNNACCGGATACACCAGCACACAGTCCGGATTATCGTCAACAATCCGACGAAACGCCCGGCAAATCTGCTCCATCTGAACACCAAAACTCTCGCGTCGATGGCCGGTCACCAGAATCAGACGTTTTCCATCCAGACTCCCCGGTTCCAATCCGGGAATCGCTGCAGGCCGACCGCCCAGTTTTTCCAAACCCAGCAACAAACCATCGACCGCCGTGTTGCCAGTAATATGGATTCGCTGCTCGGAAATCCCTTCTCGCAACAGATTCTGGCGCGCCCGTTCAGTCGGCGCAAAACACCAGCGACAAATAGGGTCAGCCAGACGACGGTTCATTTCTTCCGGCCAGGGCGCATTGAAATCATAGGTCCGCAGCCCCGCCTCCACATGGCCAGTGGGAATGCGTTCATAAAACGCCGCCAGGGCCGAAAACAGGCATGTTGCCGTATCCCCATGAACCAGAATGGCATCGGGTTTCAGGGACGACAGAACCTTTTGCGTCTCCGTCAGAATCTTCGCCGAAATCTCCGACAGCCCCTGGTTGGGACTCATCAAATTCAAATCCACATCCGGCTCAATACCAAAGACAGACAGCACCTGGTCCAGAAGCTGGCGATGCTGCGCGGTACTCAATAGCACAGCCTCCATATCTGAACTGGCCTTGACCGCCAGATAAACCGGCGCCATCTTAATGGCTTCCGGCCGAGTCCCGATACTGATTACAATCCGTTTCTTATGACTCATGGCAATGCGGCTCACTTCCCTCAGCGATGATGCAAAAACCGTTCACGAAACAGCATAACCAGAGTCCGCTGAATCGTTCGAAGAACCTTCATCTTGGAACTGCCCGCCTTCTGGTCATATCGCAGGATAATCGGCACCTCGCCGCAAACCGCCCCTTCGCGTCCCAGGCTCAGCAGCAGCCCCGCCATACACGAAAAGCCTTCTCCGACAAACAATTTATTCCCCTGCCGCTTCAAGGCCTCCTGCAGAAATCCCGCCCGATAGGCACGATAACCACAGGAATAATCCTTCACGCCGGGAATCGGATAGACCACACGAAATAAAATTGACATCGCATAAGACAAAAACTGACGAAGCAGCGGAACCCCCCGCACCACCGCCCCCGGCTGATACCGCGAGGCAATCACCACATCCCGCCCTTCCTGAATATCACGAATCATCCGGACGGCCAGCCCGGGGCTGTGACTGTTATCCGCATCCATACATAGAATCACATCCCGTGAATCCGCTTTTTCCGAGGCAATCATCATGCCTCGCATAAACGTATCCGCAAGCCCCAGATTCTGAGGATTATCAACAACCTCGACCGACAGCGTCCCCGCCGCCTGTCGAGCGGCATCCGCCGTATTATCCGTCGAACCATCGTTTACAACAATAATCCGCAAATCCAGATTATAAACATCTTCTCGAATTCTACCAAAACCATCCAGCAGCTTCGGCAGATTTTCGGCCTCGTTAAATGCCGGTAAAACAACCCATACTTTCATAACCTTGATTGCTCCTGATAGAGACTCTTGCCACTAAAATTCAGTTATTTAAGGCTCAGCCTTCTTTTTACGCGCCACATAATACATCGCACAGCCGATAGACTTCAGCAGCCATTGCGGACGGGTCAGATGCAGGTACCATCGCCCCAATATCAGCTTGCGAAGAATCCCGCCGCTTTCAACAATCTCAAAATGATGCTGTTCAAGATACTGCCGCCACTGATGCCGCGGCAATTTCCATAAATGCGTTGTATCCTTATCCAGCATTCGCACCACAGGCCCCAGGGGGCCATCATAAACCGGCACAACCAGAAAAAAACAGCCGCCCTCAGCCAGCCGCGAATGAATCACGGATAACGCTTCTTCCATCTGTTCAATATGCTCGATGACATCCCATGCAATCACCGCCTGGCAGACAGGCTCCACAGGAATCTGTTCATAAGATCCCTGACGGATATCCGCACCGGCCAGTTTCAGCCGGGTCTGCTCCACGGCATACGCATTGGGATCGCACCCCAGACAGACATAATCCCTGCTGACTTTGGCCAGAAAATTACCAAGCCCGGTTCCCAATTCAAATAGCCTTGCACCACGCGAAATCCAGCGCCCCACCATTGCCTGATAAAACGATAGCTTGGCCGGACTGTTTTGTCGGTCATAATCTGGATAATTCTCGGTAAAATAAGATTGTCCCGCAACGGACATAAACTCGGCCTCATCCTCTATATATAGTTTGGCGGCTCTTATATGTATATAAACAATTCCGGATATAAATTATAGCATTGAAACAGATTCGTAAAGCAAAAAACAAAAAAACCAGCCTTAACAAATCAAGGCTGGTTTTAACGAACGTCGCTCACATATCCCCGACACGGTTATCGCATCACCCAGTTCTGATCCTGAAACGTCAGACCCGCCCGAGCGCGCAGCTCAGGATCGGTCGTGTTGGCATAATTCAATTGCAGTGTCTTTTGAAGATATATTTTCTCTGGATTTCCGTTTTCATCTTTTTTCACCGGGTGGTCGATAGCCGCAGTCTCGTTGGAAAGCCCCGCAATAAACAGGCTGACTTTCTTGGCATTCGGGTCAAATTCAGGCCAGATAATCGCAATATCGCGTGAATTATCGGCCCCCTTGCGTAACTTCATATCTGCAAAATCCATCGACTCAAGGAATGGATACTGACCCTGATGTTTCAATTTAATGGCATCAAAGACTTCCTTGCGTACACCCTGCCCGGCCGGGATTGTCTTGAAGGTATCGGTCACAAGCTGGCAGCCCGGCATGAGTGAAATTTCCGCATTGCTCGTATTATTTGTCAGGCTCAGCACTACATACCAGAACCGCTGCGGCTGCTCAAAACCCGGAAGACGGACCGAAATCTGCAGGGGCTGGCTATACTGGACATCCAATGTCCATTGGCCAGCACGCTGAACCGTGACCGGCTTGGGTGCCGAGATAACCGAATAGCTAAACACACCAAACAATGATACGATAATTAGGATAATACCTGCACGTTTCATAGAAAATATCCTCTTTTTCTGTTGCCGGACTTCTTTGGCAGAAGTAGTATTGTACTGTCGGTTGTCAGGAAGGTAAAGCCAAAAACATCGGCCTTCTTAAAAATCCAGCATGACCAGATAGCCTGAATCAGATGTCCGAAGAAAAAATCGAAATTTATCATGAAATCATCGCCTTGCTTGAGGAAAACAACCTCAAGGCACTCGGTGCATTTCTGGACCTTCAGCGGGCCAGCGATATAGCCGAAGCCGTCGAGATGCTGGATAATGACCAGAAACGCAAGGTGTTCGACGCCATGGAGGACAAAGAGCTGGCCGCCGAAGTCCTTGAAAAAGTCGATGAGGCAACCCGCGCCGAACTGTTCGAGGAAGTCCTTGAGAATGAAGAAATTGCCGATCTTGTTTCGGAACTTCCCCCCGATGAAGCCGCCGACGTGCTGGCCGAAATGGATGAAGAGGAAAGCCAGGAGGTTTTGGCAAATCTCGATGATGATGACGCCCGCCAGATTCAGGGGCTGATGAAATACGAAGAAGACTCCGCCGGCGGCATCATGCACCCCATGATCCTGGCCGTCGAAGAAAACCTCACCGTTCAGCAAACCATTGATTTGATCCGAAAAGCAGAGGGTCAGGAAGAGTTTTATTGCGTTTTTGTCGTCAATAAACAAAGGCGATTTCTCGGAACTGTCGGCATACGCCATCTTTTATTGGCTACTCCACAAACCCAAATGGGCAAAATTGTGGATGCGGAAGCAATTTATGTCACCGTTGATACCGACCAGGAAGAAATACGTAACCTGTTTAAAAAGAACAACTTACTGGTTGCTCCAGTCGTTGATGAACAAAAGCGGCTCGTCGGCGGCATCACAGCCGACCGCATCATCGAAGTCG
>DLFY01000350.1:6111-16802 GCA_002482415.1 Phycisphaerales bacterium UBA7708 | reverse complement strand
TACGGGCAGTGCCTGACGTGTCCGCCGCATTCGCCGACGCCGGAGCAGACACGCCGGATGCTGGGTTTCTACAAGTCAGCGTTGCTGATTCACGGCGATGCCTATACGGATATTCGGTCGATGGTTCCGGTATTGGAACGGGAAATCTTTCTGGATGGCTTTTATAAGGCCTTTGGGATGGGGGCTGGCCCCTGTAATCTGTGTAAAACCTGCGGCAAGACGTGCCGGCATACCGAAAAGACCCGCCCGTCGATGGAGGCGTGCGGGATTGATGTCTATGCGACAGTCCGGGCTAACGGGTACCCCATTAAGGTGGTCAGAACCTGTGACTGCAAGGGGAATTATTACGGGGTGGTGCTGATTGAGTAATGACCCTATTGCGGGGGCTGTGGGTCGGGATTTGATGAAAATTGGGGAATTGATTGCAATTCGGGGGGTTGGTGTTATAATTCCGAGTCGTGATGAGTGGCCGTCTGCGTGGTGACAGTCTATGGACACAGGGACGGGACGGATTAAGCGGGAAAACGATAACTCAAGAATTGAGGGACGGTTGCGTTTTTTAGTATATCAAAACGGGCGGTTGGCTGACCAGTTTGTACTGTCGGCGGCGTATATGTTCGGGATGGATATGGTTCCGCTTCGCTATGTGGAATCGATGACGTTCAAAAGCGGGGTGATTGAGTGCCGCCGCAAGGGAGATGATGCGGCAGGGCTGGCGCTGATGTGGCCGGTTGAGGGATGCGGGACGTTTTTGCTTCCGACCACCCGGCTGCCGGAACGGGAAGAGCCGTATATTCTGAATGTGGAACTGGCCCGTGCCCGGCTGATGCAGGTGACGCTGAAGCGCGAAGACTGGGCTTTGTTTGAGGAAACCGACAAGTTTGCGGACCTGGCACACGAGGCCCAGAGTCTGTTTATTGAGTCGCTGCAATATATTGTGACTGACCCGGCCAGGGCCTCGCAGCTTGCGGATGAGGCTTTACAAAAAGGACTTCAGTTCTCCGATAAGCTGTCGGGGCGGTATTCGGAACAATTTTTGTCCTACCGGCTGAAAAACAAAGGTGTCAGCCGGCACAGTCTCGGGTGCGGGGTGGATCCGGCATTGATTAAGGATGAACAGTATCGCAAATTAATGCTGGACATGTTCAGTTTCTTTACGGTACCGGTCAACTGGGGCAAGATTGAGGCAGAGAAGGGCAAATACGACTATTCTTCCATCGATGCCTGCATGGACCATCTGGCAGGCAAGCGGCTGGCAATCAGTTGCGGGCCGCTGCTGTGTTTTGAGCCTGGGATGGTGCCGGCGCGGCTGCTGGAATCCAAAGCGGAATTTGAGAAAGTGCGCGAGGAGGCCTACGAGTTTATTCATAAACTGGTGACCCGTTACGGCAAGTATGTGCATTACTGGCGTGTCATCAGCGGCATGAATGCCCGGAACTGTTTCGGCTTCAGCTATGAGCAGATGATTGAGATGACGCGGACGGCCTGTCTGGCGGCCAAGGCAGCCGATGCCAAAAGCCGGCGGATTGTGGAAATTGTGGCGCCGTGGGGTGAATATTACGCGACGGACAAGCTGACGATGCCGCCGCTGGTCTATGCGGATGTCGTGATTCAAAGCGGCATCAGCTTTGATGCGTTTGGCTTACAGTTGGAGTTCGGACGGGATCGGGCGGGGATGCACCTGCGGGATATGATGCAGATTGCCTCGCGTCTGGATTGTTTTATGCCGGTCAACAAACCGCTGCATATTACGGCGACGGCGGCTCCGGATCGAAGTGGTGCCGGTAATGAAGATTACAGTCGGGCGGGCCAGTGGAAAGAACCATGGTCGGCGGCATTGCAGGCCGAGTGGATTGAGCAGTTGTACAAGACGCTGCTGGGTCGGCCTTCGGTGTCCACGATTACCTATTCACAGCTTGCGATTGGCGGAGGCTGCGGGTGGGCCGGGTCGGGGCTTGTGGATGACAAGCTCAGTCCTAAAAAGGCGTATCAGACCATGGGTAAATTTCAAAAGACAATCCTGAAGATGCTGGGCGAGACCAAGTGAATGGTTTGATGTTAGATTCCGGATTTGCGCGGGGAGGGTAAGCGATGGCATATCAAACCGGAAAAAATGAAATTTATGCATCCAGAACAGGGGAAATCTCCCCGGTTCTTCTGTCACATCGAATTGAGATTTTCAGATATTTAACAATCATTGCCTTTGCAGGGGTGATGACGTACTGCGGGATCATCGGGTATTCAAGCAGGGCGATATGCCAGCCTTGCCCGCTGGATACCATTAATCCCAATACAGACCCGCCGGCCAGCCTTGTGCGGCTGCAGGGGGTAGGGCCGGCACTGGCGGCGGCGATTGTAGAGTACCGTCAGCAGCATGGAGCGTTTATGCAGGTCGAAGATTTGGATGCGGTGCCGCGAATCGGCCCGGCGACAGTGAATAAGATGCGGACCTGGATATCGTTAGACAGCGAGCAGTCAACAGCGGAGTAAGACACGGATGGCAGAGTGGGAAATCAGAAAGACGGTGGGGCGGTGTTTCGGGACCGAGCGCGAGCTGGCGGTGGGGGAGGAGTATTTCGCGGCGCTGGTCCAGACCGAGCAGGGCCTGGAACGCAGGGATTTCTGTGCGGCATATTGGGAGCAGCACAAGCCGGAGGTGTATTGTTTCTGGAAAAGCCGGATTCCCAATCCCGAACACAAAAAGAAACTGCTGATTGATGATGCGATGCTGCTGGCGTTTTTCGACCGATTGGCCAATGAGCAGGAACCGGAGAAAGTGAATTTCCGTTTTGTGCTGACGCTGATCCTGATGCGCAAACGCAAGTTAAAATACGATTCGGCACGGAACGAGAATGATCAGGAAATCTGGACGATGAAAGTGACCGGTGAGGACCGGATGGCGGATGTGGTGAATCCGCACCTCAACGAAGACCAGATTCAGCAGTTGTCCGAACAGATGGGGCAGATTCTGCAGACGAGCCTGGAGACGGAATGAAAAACCATCGATGCCATTGCACGGGGTATGGCTCCATCATCCGCGGCTGGATCGGGCTGTGGGTGGCAGTGGGATTGGTCTGGCTGGGCGGATGTGTGCCGCCCAAACGGGAGCCGGAGATATTGTGCCCGGGCAAGGCGACCCGGGAAGAAGTGATTGATACGCTGCGAGCCCGGCAGGCCGCGACGCTGTCGCTGCGGTCGTCGGTAAGCTGTGTGATGGAATTTACGGATGCGCAGGGAAAGCCCAAAAAAGAAAGCTTTGACGGGACGCTGCGATTTGTCGGGCCCGACAGGCTGTACCTGGGCGGTGAGAAATTCGGGCCGATACGCATCGGGGCCAACCCCGAGACATTCTGGATGTATGTCAAGCCGGCGCTCGATACGGCGTGGTACGGACCGCGCAGGAATGTCATGCTGTGTCCGGAAAAAATAGGATTCAATCCCTTTTATCTGGCCGATGCGCTGGGACAGATTGATTTATCGCTGGACTGGCTGCTGACCCAGGATCCGGGATTTGATGTATTGACCGTGATTGAAACGACGGGCCTGCGGCGGGTCTATATCAACTGCTGCACGTACCGGATTGAGCGAATCGAGTATTGCGACACGCTGGGAAAACTGATTGCCTCGGCGGACTTGAGCGATTATAAGACGATAACGGATGTTGGAGATATTCCCAGCACCATCGACCTGCGGCATTTTCGCGGCGGCCGGATGAATACGCGGCTGACCCTGAAACTGTCGGGGATTGCCGTGTTCAGGCCGACCGAGGCCCAGATGCGGCTGTTTGTGCGGCCCGAACCGAAAGGATTTGAAGCCGTGTACCAATTAAACGAATTTTGTGAGTTTGTTCCCGAACGGGAGCAGGCCGAAGGGAGATTCTAATGCGAGTACCGCTGGGACGACAGCTTGGCAAACGAACGGTTTTTCTTGACGGTGCGATGGGGACGCAGCTATTTGAACGCGGTGCCCGGCCGGGCGGCTGCAACGAACTGCTGAATATCGAACAGCCCCAGATTGTCGAATCCGTGCATCAGGCATATTTCGATGCCGGCTGCGACGCGGTCCTGACCAATACCTTTGGGGCCAATCCGATTTCGCTGCGTCGGCATGGTCTGGATGGCCGGATGCGGGAGATCAACCTGGCTGCGGCGGCGATTGCCCGCAAGGCCGCCGGGGAAGACCGTTATATCATCGGCGACATCGGGCCGACAGGGGATTTCCTGGAGCCGCTGGGAACCCTGAAAGAGGACGATTTATTTGCGGCCTATGCCGAGCAGGCCAAAACCCTCGAAGAAGGCGGAGTCGATGGCTTTATCGTGGAAACAATGATGGCTCTGGATGAGCTGACGGTCGCGGTCAAAGCGGTCAAGAGCGTCACGGCCAAGCCGGTGTTTGCATCGATGGCGTTTGACTCGACGCCGGATGGACCGCGGACCATGATGGGCGTGACGCCCAGGATGCTGGTGGATGCCATGACAGGTCAGGGCGTGCGTGCGGTGGGCTTCAACTGCGGCACCCTCGATATGGACGGCTATGTCAAGCTGGCACAGGCCTTTACATCTGCATTATTCGGCGGGTATATCCTGCTGATTGCCCAGCCCAATGCGGGACGCCCCGAACTGGTGGATGACAAGGCAGTCTATCAATTATCTCCCGCCGGGTACGCCGAAGCGATGGTGAAAATCCGCAACTGCGGGGCGGCAATCCTGGGCGGCTGCTGCGGAACCAGCCCGGCCCACCTGGAGGCTGCGATTTCGGCCAACAAGTAGAAGCTCAACGGTTTGGACCTGTCAGTATGGTTTTGGGATTCAGTAATGCGCCCTGTAATTGATTTTCATACGCATGCATTTCCGGACAGCGTGGCCGAAAAGGCCATGGCATCTATGCATGCGGAGGCGGACTGGAAGGCTGTCCTGGATGGACGGTTGAGTTCGCTGATTGCCTCGATGGACCGGGCCGGTATCCAGACGAGCGTATTGTGTAATATTGCCACCCGTCCAAAGCAGTATGAGCCGATTTTCGAATGGAGCAAACAAATCCGGTCCCCGCGTATCGTTCCATTTCCGTCGGTACACCCGGCCGACCCGGATGCAGTCCGCAAGGTCGAACAGGTGGCCGAGGCGGGATTTATCGGGATGAAGTTCCACCCCTATTATCAGGACTTCGACCTCGATGAGCCGCGGATGATGCCGATTTATAAAGCCCTGAGCCGGCATCGATTAATCACCGTGATTCATACCGGTTTTGACATCGCCTTCGAATGGATCGACCGGGCCGGTCCGCAGCGGATTCTGAAGGTGCTGGAGCAGGTGCCGGAGCTGAAGCTGATTACCACCCATGTCGGCTCCTGGCAGCAGTGGGATGACGTTGAACGATACCTGCTGGGCAAGCCCGTTTGGATGGATATTTCCGTCAGCCGGGAGTTTCTGGGGGACGACCGTTTTCGACGGATGCTGCTGGCCCATCCGGCCGACTATCTGCTGTTCGGGACCGACAGCCCCTGGGCAGACCAGGCAGACATGATAGCCTTTCTTGAAAGCCTGCAATTGCCCGAAGCGACGCTCAATAAGATGCTTTATCAGAATGCCCGGCGATTGCTGGATCACCAGGCATAAAATGCTTGTTAGCCCCATATTTTTCCGGATATACGACCCAGTGTTGTGCTAATCTATCCGGAAATCCCCTGATTTATGTCCTAAAAGTCATGATTATTGTACTTTTTGTCGATAAATTGTGAATTCAGAACAAAATTTATTTGAAAAAAGTGATATTTGACACTATTGTTTCTTTTTATAGAAACTTCGGCAGTTTAGCGGAATATGTGTTTCAAACAAATCAAAATCCATGATTTTGCAGGAAGAACACGATGTTAGGAATTGAGGATAAAGGGGTAGTGGCGGCATATTTGCTCTGTATTTTTAGTGCCGGGCTGTGTGTTATTTATGGCCTGCTGAATTGGAATCGCGGCGACGAGCCGGTCGAACCCGATGATGTCAAATGGGTTGCCGAAGAGAAAAAAGTCGAAGAGAAATTCTGATTCAGCACACATCATGCAGGTGATATGAGCCGTTAATTGCTTCTAAAGTTATGGAGGTTTTATGTTGGCGCAGAGCGTAGGGTTATTGGATATTATTGTAGTTCTTGCATATCTTCTTTTGGTGATGTATCTGGGGGTCGTGGGTTATTTACGAACCAAAAGCGCAACGGATTATCTGATTGCCGGCCGGCAGACACATCCGTTTGTCATGGCGATGAGCTATGGGGCAACGTTTATTTCCACCAGTGCGATTGTGGGCTTCGGCGGTGTTGCGGGGCTGTTCGGGATGAGCGTCCTGTGGCTGACGGTGTCCAATATCTTTGTGGGTATATTCATTGCGTTTGTGTTTCTGGCACCGCGTGCCCGGCGGATGGGACATCATCTGGATGCCCACACCTTCCCCGAACTGCTGGCACGCCGATATGAAAGCCGGTTCATCCAGATTTTCGCCGGCGCAATCATTTTCCTGTTTATTCCCCTGTACGCCGCGGCGGTGCTGATTGGCGGCAGTGTATTTGTAGCGGCTTCCTTTGGTATTTCGTATGAAACGGCGCTGCTGGTGTTCAGCGTGATTATTGCAGCGTATGTGGTGGTCGGCGGGCTTAAGGGCGTAATGTACAGCGATGCCCTGCAAGGCTCGATTATGTTTGTAGGCATGTTTGCGCTGCTGATTTTTTGTTATGTAAAACTGGGCGGAATAACCGAAGCCCATGAAAAGCTCACAGCACTGGCGCCCCTGGTGCCGGGCAAGCTGCAGGCGATTGGTCATCGCGGCTGGACGGCCATGCCGGCGTTTGGCTGGGGCGATGTCAAGTACAACCTGTGGTGGATGGTCATCAGCACCATCACACTGGGTGTCGGCATCGGCGTATTGGCTCAGCCGCAATTGGTGGTGCGGTTTATGACCGTCCGGAGCAAGCGGGAACTCAACCGAGCCACGCTCATCGGCGGGGTGTTTATTATCGTGATGACCGGGGTGGCCTTTACCGTGGGCGCCTTGTCCAATGCGTATTTTGCCGATCATGGGGCGGAGTTGTCCGGACGGGTGGTCAAAACCCTTGACGAAAACAAAGGACTTGCGGTCCTGCAGATTATGAAGCCCGACGAACAGGGTGTTTGGCGGGATGTGCCTGAAAAGACTGCCCCGGTGAAATTGTCCGGCAATGGCGGCAGCCAGCCGGGGGCGGATGGCCAGACCGTTGCGATACAGAAAGGCCGGAGTATTTCGATTGTCTATGCCGGCGGTTCTGCCGATGAGGTTATTCCAGCCTATATCACCAGTGCCATGCCGAAATGGTTTGGATTACTGTTTTTGCTGACCCTGCTGTCGGCGGCGATGAGTACCCTGTCCAGCCAGTTTCATACGGTTGGCACCAGTATCGGCCGCGATGTCTATGAGCAGGTGACCGGACAGCATGGCAGCAGTGCCAACATCACCCGTGTCGGGATTATCATCGGTATTGTGTATGCGGTGGTCATTAGTTTCTATGCCCGTCAAAGCACCTTCATCGCCCGTGCGACGGCGGTCTTTTTTGGTTTATGTGCCTCGGCGTTCCTGCCGGCGTTTCTGGGGGGCTTGTATTGGAAGCGGATGACGCGGGCTGGTGCAATCTGGTCAATGTTTGTCGGGTTTCTGGTCACAACCCTCTGGCTGGTGTTTATCAAGGATAAGGAAGCCTCGACCATCGGTTTATGCTCAAAATTATTCGGAAAAACATCACTTTTATTGGATAAGCCCAACTGGTCGGAAGTGGACCCGCTGATCATTGCGCTGCCGATATCAATACTGGTAGCGGTGATTGTGAGCCTGATAACCCCTCCACCCTCACGAGAGCACATCAAAAAATGCTTTGAATAAGCATATCCGGCTGTAAAAATGTTTCAAACAATCAGCCCGGATTTGCCGAAAAGGGAAAGTCAAAGTGTTTTATAAACCCTAAACAAGGAGAAACAGTATGAGTATGGTAACAAGGATTGTGTGCCTGATCTTCGTCTTGTCGGCGGCAGTGTGGATCTCGTCGGCATCGGCTGCTCAACCCGCCGCCTCCACCCCCGCTGCCCCGGCCGCTCCGGCAGCAAATTATGTTGGTGCCCCCGCAGAACCGCACTGGCATGATGTCAAGGGTGCCTGGGCGGATGCATTCCATCACCCGTTTGACGGGCTGGAGATGGGATTGGATATCCGATTGCGTGAAGTCTATGCACATAATATCTTTTCTGCAAATGATCAGTGGGGTGATACTGCCGGGATCAATTCCAACGATAACCACTGGCAGCGCTATCGTACACGCTGGTTTACCAAATGGACGCTGGATGAGGATGTGACTTTCAATACCCGGCTGGTTTGGGAATTCTGGTCGATTACCGATCCCGAACGGCACCATGTCAGCGGCATGAGACCCTTGGCCAAGCAGGATACGGATTTCCGCGAAGCGATTTTTGACTGGATGAACATTCAGTGGAAAAATGCCTTTGATGCTCCCATCACGCTGACCGTCGGTCGTCAGGATATTGTCCTGGGTACCGGCTGGCTGGTCCTGGATGGAACGCCTGCAGATGGATCACGAACGATCTATTTTGATGCGGCGCGTGCGACCATTGATTTGCGGGATACGACAAAATTGGATTTAATCGGGATTGTTCAGTACGATGATGAGAGCAAATGGCTCAAGCCCATCAATCACCGCGATTATCTCCATGTGACGCAGAAGACTGACGAAACCGGTTTTGTCGGTTATTTGACAGATAAATCCTTTGAGAATACAACCCTCGAGGGGTACTACATGTATAAGAAAGAAGAACCGTCGAGCTGGGCAAAAGGCTCAAAATCCTGGTGGACAACAACCCCGGGTCAAGATGCCGAAATTCATACCTTCGGCGGCCGTGCAGCTCAGAACCTGGATGCAAACTGGTCGTACAGCGTGGAAGTCGCCAAGCAATTCGGCAAACGCAACGAAGAGAGCATGACGGGTCTTGGCTCCAACAATTCGTTGAAATATGCATTCAATGATGAATTGAAAAATGAAATGACCCTGATGTATGAATACCTGTCCGGGGATAACAAATCGACCTCCAAGAGCGAGAAATTCGATACCCTGTGGGGTGACTGGCCGCAGTATCAGCGCGGTGGCGATTTGCAGTCCTATATCTGGACGTTTGAAGGCGCCCTCGGTGAAGTGGCCAACCTGCATCGTACCGGTATCAAGCACAGCTTCAAGCCCGCCAAGGAATGGACCATGGAAACGCTGTATAACCTGATGTGGGCCGACCAGAATGGTGCCGGACAGGCCAATCCTACCCAGCTTGCCACATCCAACAACAGTTATTTCCGCGGCCAGATGATTACGGGGCTTTTGACCTATCAGTGCTGCAAGAATTTCCGCACTCAGTTCCTAGTGGATTACTTCATCCCCGGCAGCTACTATGACCAGAGCAACCGTGACCATGCCATCTTTGCCCGTATCAATATGGAGTGGACATTCTAAGTCCTGTTTTGTGAAAGCATCCGACAAGCCCGGCCTCAAAAACCGGGCTTTTTTATGCGCAAAATGCGTTTTTATGCCTGAAAACCAGCTTTCAGGCGGATAATTCTTGACCCGATTGTTGTTATAGGATACCCTGAAGCGTCAACTATTAACGACCTGCATTCAGGAGGCGGTTTATGATCTGGAATGAAAAAATAGAAACGATGCCGCTGGCGGATTTGAAGAATCTTCAGTCGGAGCGGCTGGTCAAGCTGGTCAACTATGTGTATCAGCGATGCTCGGTGTACAAACAGAAGTTCGACCAGATTGGCGTCGGCCCCGGCGATATCAAATCCATCGACGATATCGTCAAGCTGCCGTTTACGACCAAGATGGATATGCGGGATTATTACCCGTTCGGCCTGTTTTCAGTCCCGCGGACTGACCTGGTGGAAATCCATGTCTCCAGCGGCACCACCGGCAACCCCACGCTGGTCGGCTATACCCGCGACGATATCAAACTGTGGTCGGAGGTGATGGCCCGCGCATTCTGCTGTGCAGGTGCGGTGCCGGAGGATACGATTCAGATTGCCTATGGTTACGGCCTGTTTACCGGCGGTCTCGGTGCCCACTACGGAGCCCTGGAAATGGGGATGACCATTATCCCGACCTCGTCGGGCCAGACCAAGCGCCAGCTCAAGATTATGCAGGATTTCAAGCCGCGTATCCTGGCCTGTACCCCCAGTTATTGCCTGTATATGGCCGAAGATGCCCGTGAAATGGGTATCGACCCTCGACAGGCAAGCTGGAAGATCGGTGTTTTTGGTGCCGAGCCCTGGAGCGAATCCATGCGAGGCGAAATCGAACAGACCTGGAATATGCTGGCAACCGATATCTACGGCCTGTCGGAAATTATCGGCCCGGGTGTCTCGCAGGAATGCTGCCACAAGGCCGGCCTGCATTTATTCTCTGATGTCTTCTATCCGGAAATTATTGATCCCGAAACCGGCAAGCCCGTGCCCGAAGGCCACGATGGCGAACTGGTCATTACCACGCTGACCAAGCAGGGGGTTCCCCTGATTCGCTACCGGACACGGGATATCGTCAGCATGACCCATCAGCCCTGCAAATGCGGACGGACCAGCCCGCGCACCAGCAAGATCAAAGGCCGCACCGATGATATGATCGTT
>DLFY01000350.1:2635-6103 GCA_002482415.1 Phycisphaerales bacterium UBA7708 | reverse complement strand
CCATCAATGTCTTCCCCTCGCAGATTGAACATGTTCTGCTGGGCATCGAAGGCACGCATCCGCATTATCAATTGGTCATCGACCGTCAGGCCCACCGGATGGATGACGTTGAGATTATGGTGGAAGTCGATGAAAAGCTGTTCAGCGACGAGATTAAAAAGATGCACGCACTGGAACAGAAGATTAAAAAAGAAATCGAGGCCGTGTTGTCCATCGGTGTGACGGTCAAGCTGGTCGAGCCTAAAACCATCGCCCGCAGCGAAGGCAAGGCCAAACGGGTCATCGACAAGCGCGCCCTGTAAAAACAAAATGAAACCACAGATTACACAGATTTCACAGATAGATAAACGAGATGAATTAGCCTACGCGATAATCGGTGCGGCGATGGAAGTTCACCGGGAACTGGGGCCTGGTTTTTTAGAGGCGGTCTATCAGGAAGCTTTGCAAGTGGAACTTGCTGGCCGTGACATCCCGTTTCTTGCTCAGCCCCAGGTGAGGTTATATTATAAGCAGCAGCCGCTTGAGAAGTATTATAAGCCGGATTTTATCTGTTTTGATTCTTATGTTGTTGAAATCAAGGCGGAATCCGGACTGACGAAAGTCGATGAGGCTCAGATTATTAATGTGTTGAAGGCTGCGCGGATGAAGGTTGGATTGCTGATTAATTTTGGCCAGCCTTCCCTGAAATTTCAGCGATTTATTTATGGTTAACGGGGTATAATTATTTTATATAATTTGTGAAATCTGTGTAATCTGTGGTTCCAAAAGACGAAAGGAACGGAGTATGAAACTGACGCAAATATCGGTATTTCTTGAAAATCGCAAGGGCCGGCTGTATGAAATCTGCTCCAAGCTGGGGCACAGCGGGATTAATATCCGGGCACTGACGATTGCCGAGACCGAAACCTTCGGCGTGCTGCGGCTGATTGTCGATAAGCCGGATGCGGCGGTCAAGATGTTTCAGCAAAATACGATTACCGCCAATCGCACCGAAGTCGTTGCAGTGGAAGTGCCGGATAAACCCGGCGGATTGGCCGATGTACTGAAAGTGCTGACCGATGCCGACGTCAATGTGGAATATATGTACGGCTTTATGGAGAAATTCAGCGACAAGGCCCTGATGGTGTTCCGCTTTGACGATCCTGAAAAAGCAGCGGCGGTACTGGCTTTGGCCGGGGTCAACGTGGTGACCCGCAAGGACATTCAGGGCCTGTAAACGCATCCGCCGGCGCAGCAGGCCGCAAGATGATCAGTGCTGCAGTGTGAGACTTCTTTTGTAAGGCAATTATTATGGAATTTCCGTTTTGGTCGAAAGACATCGAAACCATGGACCGTTCCCAGTTGGAGCAGTTGCAGCTCCAGCGGCTGCGGGACATCGTGGGCTATGCCCTGAAAACCCCGTTTTATCAGAAGCGTCTGGCCAAGGCCTGGATTCACAGTCCCGACGATATCAAGACGCTGGCTGATTTGCGCAAGATTCCATTTACCGTTAAAGACGACCTTCGCCAGAGTTATCCCAAAGGCCTGCTGGCTGTCGATATGGAACAGGTCGTCCGAGTTCATTCCTCCAGCGGCACGACCGGTGTGCCCACGGTGATTTATTATACCCGCGATGATTTAAATCGATGGACCGACCTGCTGGCCCGCGGCATAGTTGCCAGCGGCGCCACCTCCAAAGACATCTTTCAGAATATGATGAGCTATGGTCTGTTTACCGGTGGGCTGGGGCTGCATTATGGAGCGGAGCTGGTGGGCATGACCGTCATCCCCGTCGGCGGCGGCAACACCCAGCGGCAGCTTCAGATTATGAAGGACTTCTGCACGACTGCCCTGCATATCACTCCCAGTTATCTGCTGCATATCCATCAGCGGCTGGCCGAGTTCGGCATCAAACGTTCCGACCTGGCGCTGCGCAGGGCGTATATGGGAGCCGAACCGCATTCGGAGACGACCCGCCAGAAACTGCAGGAACTCTACCAGATGGATATCTATAACTGCTACGGCCTCAGCGAGATGAACGGTCCCGGCGTGGCCTTTGAATGCTGCTGCAAAAGCGATCCCCATGTCTGGGAAGACGGCTATATTGTGGAGATTATCAATCCTGCCACCGGTGAACCGCTGCCGGATGGCGAGCAGGGCGAAGTGGTATTTACCAACCTGATTCGCCATGCCCTGCCGCTGATGCGCTACCGGACGCGCGACCTGGCGTATATTCATGCCGAACCCTGTCCCTGCGGCCGGACGCACCGGCGTCTGTCCCGCATCCAGGGCCGCACCGACGATATGATGATTATCAACGGCGTCAATGTCTTCCCCTCACAGATTGAAGAAGTCCTGATGAGCATCCCCGAAGTCGGCAATAATTACATGATTTATCTTTCGACGCACGAAGGGCTGGACCGGCTGACGGTCAAAGTGGAACTGTACCAGAAACTGTTCACCGGCGACCTGTCGCAGATCGATTCGCTCAAAAGCAAAATCAAGGATAAACTCCGCGCCTCGATTACGATTAATGCCCATATCGAGCTGCACGAACCCGGCTCGCTGCCCGCCTTCGAAGGCAAGGCCAAGCGGGTCGTGGATGAGCGGATCAGGCTGTAATGTCGAGTATCCGACGTGGACAATGAAATTCAAATTGGAGCGATAATATGGCTAAGCAATTAACAATATTTCTCGAAAACCGGCCCGGACGCGTCAAATCCATTTGCGATGTCCTTCAGCAGGCCGGCCTGAACATCTGGGCCTTTACCATCCAGGACCGCGGCGAATTCGGCTTAGTCAAGCTGATTGTCGATAAACCCTCCCAGGCTCAACTGGTACTGGCCGAACGCGGTTTTGCCTGCGCCCTCAAGGATGTCCTGGCCGTGACCGCCCCCGACCAGCCCGGCAATCTCAATAAACTCGGCACAGCCCTGCTGCACAAAAATGTCAATATCAAGGATGCCTACGGCTTTGTCTCTCCCGGCGACAAGCAGGGTATCTGCTTTCTCGAGGTCCAGAATAACGACGGCGTGGATATCGCGGCCTTGCTGACCGAGCAGGGCTTTCGCCTGATGAGCGACGAAGAATTGTATGAACTGTAACATTGTTGTTTTTCATTCATATTGTATGGAAGGAACATTATGGAACGGAAGATTACTAAATTTGACGACAAGACGATTCAAGAGATATTTGGGCATGAAGCAGCAGAAAATGAAAATAAACAAAGATTGAAGGAGTACTACTTTAAGAGCAAGACATTCGAAAGAATTACTGCAGATTTACCTTTAAGAATTCTAGTTGGGCATAAAGGGATAGGCAAGTCAGCTCTGTTTATGATTGCAATGCAGGAAGACGAGGACGACGGTGTTTTGTCAATATTAATTCGGCCTGATGATGTTCAAGGCATCGAAACAAAAGGGAATGATATACTTCAAAGCATAAGAAGTTGGAAAGATGGACTTTTAGATATATTGTACAATAAAGTAA
>DLFY01000350.1:0-2623 GCA_002482415.1 Phycisphaerales bacterium UBA7708 | reverse complement strand
GCCCCTGCTTTTAAAACTTATTTAGGTAAAGTGGGACGAATGACAAATTTTATTACAGAAGTGTTAGCTCCAGTAATTACTCAATATGTTAATGTCGAGGTTTGTCGAAAAAAAGTTGTTAGTGAGTTTGCACAACGGAAAAAAATAAACATTTATATTGATGATCTTGATCGTGGATGGCGGGGTGACAGAGATAGCATTGCGAGATTATCTGCTCTTTTGAATGCATTAAGGGATTTATCAACTGAAAATGATGGACTCAATTTCAAAGTTGCTCTTAGATCTGACGTTTATTATCTTGTCAGAACTTCAGACGAGTCGACAGATAAAATAGAAGGTGCTGTGGTCTGGCATTCATGGACTAATCACGAAATACTTGCTATGTTAATTAAAAGAGTTGAGTCTTTTTTTGGTTTTCCCAAAGATGAAATTCAATTAATGAAAATGAAACAAAGAGACATGGCTTGTCTTTTAAACTCAATAATGGAACCTATATTTAGGGGGTGTGGAAAATGGGAAAATGTCCCAATATATCGTATATTGATGTCATTGATACGAAAACGCCCGCGTGATTTAATTAAACTATGTTCACTTGCAGCAAATCATGCCGCCATTGAAGGACGGATGTTAATAGTAACTGCGGATTGGGAAAGTATATTTTCTGAATATTCACAAGGCAGACTCCAGGATACAATTAATGAGTTTCGTTCTGAATTGCCTGAAATAAAAAAACTGTTATTTGGGATGAAGCCAAATAAAAGAGAAAAACAAACTAAGCAAGAATATGTATACACTACGGATAGTTTATTTAAAAAAATTAAGAATATTGAACAACAGGGGTCATTCCTTTTTTATGATGGACGGAAAGCAGGTGTTCANNTCTTATATAAAATTAATTTCTTAACAGCCAGAAAAGTTCAAGATGACAACAATATTAACAGGTTTTATTTTGAAGAAAATCGTTATCTTGCATCAGATTTTTGTGATTTTGGTTATGATTGGGAAGTTCATCCTGCGTATAGATGGGCTTTGCAGCCTGATGATATTCGAAATATATATCGAGAATTAGACTTGTCTTCTGAATAATTTATGCCATTAATTAAGAAGTCGCACGTTATCTTGTTTCTCAATAGTATTTTCTCGATAAGCGACGAAGAGTTGTATGAACTATAATAAGTAACGGAAACACAATGGATATCTTACCGGCAATTGATTTACGCGGCGGCAAGTGCGTTCGGCTGGTTCAGGGCCAGTACGACCGCCAGATTACCTATAAAGACGACCCCGTCGCCCAGGCGATGGAATTCTATCAGGCCGGCGCCTGCTGGCTGCATCTGGTGGATCTCGATGGGGCCAAAGACGGCTACCCGGTGAATGCCGAGGTCGTGGGGCGTGTGGTCAAAGAAACTCCATTGCAGGTGGAGCTTGGCGGCGGCATCCGCGACCAGCAGACCATCGAACAGATGCTGCATCTGGGACTCACACGGGTAATTCTCGGGACTAAGGCGGTCGAAGAATTCGACTGGTTCAGCGAAATGGCCAAACGTTTCCCAGACAAGCTGGTTCTGGGGCTGGATGCCCGTGGTTCCAAAGTGGCTAAACATGGCTGGCTTCAGGCCGGCGGCGAAGACCTTATTGACTTTGCCAGACAGGCAGCGGAACTTCCGATTGCCGCTATTATTTANNTGTCCGGCCCAAATCTGGAGCGAACAGGTCAGCTTATTCAGTCAGTTTCCGTCCCGGTGATTGCCTCGGGCGGAGTAACCACTATTGAAGATGTGAAAAATGTAAAATCCATCGGGGCCGCCGGCGCCATCATCGGCCGCTCGCTTTACGAAGGTACAATCGACCTAAAAGCGGCTATTGCGGCTGCAAACAAAAAATAAATACAAGAAAAAAAGAGCAAAAAAAGCAACAATTTATGAATCAAAACGTCCTTTTTTCCGTCTTGATAAAGTGGACAAATTGTAAACTGCTATTGCGGCTATAAATTAACAAATACAAAAAATGAAAAAGGAGTCAGTATGAAAGCAGTATGGATGGTGTTGGTAATGTGCGTAAGTCTAATCTATGTAACAGGTTGCGGCTCATTCAGTCAAACGGCCTTCGGTCCCAACGGCTTGCCTAAAGAAGAATACCGGGTTGGCGGCGGCCTTGTGATTGAGTATGAAGCCCCACAGGATGGTACTTTTTACCTGGTGGAACAGAAGTCCGGCAAATTCATTGCAACCCAGAGCATAGATGAAGGATCCACTTTTGATTTTTCGCTGCCGGATACGGATGAAGACCAATATCAGGATTTAACCAAAAGCCTGGTAGATGGTAAACTGGTGCTGTATTTTGTTCCCGATCCACAGGAAGAGGAAGAACAGCAGCAATAAATTTTGAAACGAAAGAGCCTGTGTTACGTCTTATTATATAAGAATAACCAGACAAAGACCTTTCAAGGAGACAAAATGAATAAATGGGTCATGTTGGCTTTGATTGCCGTAACGTTATGCTGCATCTGCGGCTGCATTGTTATTGGTAATTAAAGAATATAATATTCTATTTCGCAAGGAGTTAAGAAAATGAAAAGAGGCGTTTTAGTAGCGGTTGTTTCAGTATTATGCGTTGCCCTGCT
>DLFY01000049.1 GCA_002482415.1 Phycisphaerales bacterium UBA7708 | reverse complement strand
GCCGCTTTGGTGGGGCCGGTGAAGTTGGCGAATTCGCAATCGACGAACTCGACGCCGGCGGTGATGGCTTCGATGAGAATTTGGGTTCGGATTTTCTGCGACCAGGTGCCGATGCCGCCTTCGGTCTTGTCCCGACAGGTCAGGATGGTCGGCAGGTGACTCTGGCGGGCGGCCGCGAGGATGGGGGCGACGGCTTCGGGGGTCAGGTTGTCCAGATAATCGACCCGCAATTCGAGCATCTCGGCGCCGGCCTGCGAGGCCTCGGCGAGCCGCTGCTCGAACTGCGACAAATTCCGTCCAGAAATAGAAACTGCCAGATAAGTCATATCTCAAACTTATCTGGCAGTGTGCGAAACTTCAAGGAAAAAAGGGTTATGCCTTCTTTTCGGCTCCCTTATTTTCTTTGTCGCATCCTTTATCGCCACCGCAACCTTCTTTATTTTCTTTGTTGCAGCCTTTGTCTTTGTTTTCTTTCTGGCAGGTGCCGCCGTCTTTCTTACAGCCATCTTTGGAACAGCCGTCTTTGGAACATGCAGCCATTGCAGAGCTGCCAGCAACCATTACCGCGACCAACAGTGTTATCAGCCAAGTTCTCATTGTTCAATCTCCTAATTTTAGGGGTTTAATATCAAAAGATACATCTCTTTCGTTGTTGACTCTACGGATACTATACAAAATAAGTTCGGTATCCTGAATTATTTTTCTGCAGGTGTTGGCGGATATTTTACCGAACAGCCATAAGGCTTTACCCAGGGTGTACTTACGGGTTTTTCGGCCAGCAGTTCATCGACGGCCTTCTCGACATAGTTGGTATAAGTCTGGTTTTCGGGTATCTTGCCGAGCGGGGCATTATCTACAGCGCCGTGATAGACGATCCGGCCTTTGGCGTCGATGACATAGACGTGCGGGGTGGTTTTGGCGCTGTAGGCCTTGCCGGTCTTTCCGTCGGTGTCGAGCAGGATGGCGTAGGGCAGTTTATGCTGGGCGGCGAAGTCCTGGTTGGCCTTGGCGGTGGTGTAGTGGGTGCTGTTGACGGCAAACCACACGACTTTCTGCTTGGCGTATTTTTCGACCAGCTTCTTGAAGGTCTCGGCCTTGTAATGGGCTTGAACAAAGGGGCAGTCGTAATTGAACCATTCCAGCACGACGATCTTGCCTTTGTAGTCGGCGAGTTTGATCTCTTTGCCGTCCTGGTTGGTCAGGGTAAACAGCGGGGCGGCATTGGGGTCTTTTTTGTCGGCTTTGTCGGGGGTGGTGTCAAACTCGGCGGCGGCCAAAAAAGAACTGCCGCCGGCAGTTCCGTCGGCGGCAGGCTTGTCACCACAACCTTTTTTCTCCCCTCCACAGGCTGGATCCTGGGCCTGCGAATTCGTTAGGTCAGTGGCGGCTTTGTTCGTATCTTTCTTTTTTCCATCACACGCGGGTGCTTCATCTTTTTTCTTGTCGCAATCTGCGTTATTATCGGTGCTGCATGTGCTCAAGGCCTGTGTTGCGGTCATGAACGCGGCCTTGTTGTCTTTATCTTTTTTATCGCCGCAGGTGTCGGCGAAAGATTGTGCAGTCAGCAGCAAACCAACTGAAAGCAGACCGACGATCCAGAGGGTCTTTGTCTTCATGATTGGTTTCCTTTCACTGTCCGGGCGGTTTTGGACGCCCATCTATTCCATTGTCAAAAAGCAAATGCTTATGATGTGTATATGCGCTGCCGGCGGGTGAAAAGTTCGGTAAAAAATGGGGTGCGGGCGGAGAATTGCGACAGAGAGGGTGCAAGTGATTTTAAAATCTATACTTATGGAATATTTGCTATAAGGAGCGTTTTGCGGGAGGGGCGGGTTATTATTGAAGAGGAGTTCTCCATCTTTACGATAACTATTAGGAGTGTCTTTAGACGTTACGGAAAGGATATGCTGCTATGGTGTTGAGGAACGAAAAAATGAGGTTTTCCAGCAAGACAATCAAGGGTTTGATTAGTTTTGTGCTGTTTGTCACAATAGTTGGGGCGCTGGCCGGGTGTACGGATCCGTATGCGCCGAAAATTGTCAGTCCTGTTGCAACGACGACGGAAGTTATCGGACATTCGGTGCAGGGTCGGCCGATTGAGTGCCATCGGTTCGGTTCGGGGCCGGAGACGATATTGTTCCTGGCGTCGATTCACGGCAGTGAGCCGGCCGGGACGCCGCTGATGTGGAAGCTGATTGACCAGATTCAGAAAGACCGACGGCTGCTGAATGGGCGGACGATTCTGGTGATTCCGGTGGCCAATCCGGATGGGTATGCCGCGCGGATACGGGAGAATGTCAATGAGGTGGATTTGAACCGCAATTTCCCGGCGGATAACCGCATCAATATTACCGAATACGGGACGCGGCCGCTGTCGGAGCCGGAGTCGAAGGCGCTGTATGACCTGATTCAGCAGAGCCGGCCGGCGCGGGTGGTGAGTATTCATCAGCCGCTCAAGTGCATTGATTATGACGGGCCGGGGCAGGCGATTGCGGAGAATATGGGGCGGGTGATGCCGCTGCCGGTGACGAAGCTGGGGGCGCGGCCGGGCTCGATGGGGGCATATGTGGGCGAGACATTGGGCATTCCGATTATCACGGTCGAACTGCTGGCGACGGACCATCGGCTGACGGCCGATGAGCTGTGGGCGCGGTATGGACGCGGGCTGGTGGCGGCGATTGTGTATCCGGAAGTGCTGTATTGAGTTAAGAATACAGGGATGCAGGGATACAGGGATACAAGAATATAGGTATGCAGGTATATAGGTATATAGGGATACAGGAAGGCGGAATTTACAATTTTCCATTTTCGATTTTCCATTGCGGAAAGGGGAATTGAGGGTTCAAAATTTAGAATTTAGAGTTGAGAATTGAGAAATACCCAACGGGTATAATTATGCCGCGAGCAAAAGAAGCATGTGGTTGAAGTTCCTGTACTTAGCCGCGACGAGACGGGAAATTTCAAACGGGATCACGATGGACGGCGGCGGGAACGTAGCTGAAGCTTCCAGCTTNNNNCGAAGCAGGATGCTTCGACTACGCTGGAAAAAGCGGAATCCGCTGAGGGCGGATGGATTTTTATCTCAAGGGCGGAGGCTTGAGTTGCGATGAAAATGATTTATGGAACAACGACATCATCTTAAGAAAGGGGCCGGGAGTCGATGGCAGCGCCGCAAGTGATTCAGGATTTAATTGAGCGATTTGAGCGAAATCGGGATGATTACGTGGCCGGTCGGTATAACGAGACGCAGCTTCGGCGGGAGTTTATCGATCCGTTTTTCAAGGCGCTGGGGTGGGATGTGGACAACGAGCAGGGGTATGCAGAGGCGTACAAGGATGTCATTCACGAGGACGCAATCAAGATTGGCTCGGCGACCAAGGCGCCGGATTACTGTTTCCGGATTGGGGGAACGCGGAAGTTTTTCTTGGAGGCGAAAAAGCCCTCGGTCGATATCAAAGGCGATCCCGGGCCGGCGTATCAGCTTCGGCGGTATGCGTGGTCGGCCAAGCTGCCGCTGTCGATTTTGAGCGACTTTGAGGAGTTTGCGGTGTATGACTGCCGGGTGCGGCCTGCGGTGGGGGATAAATCGACGACGGCGCGGGTGATGTATCTNNTGACCTATACCGAGTACGCCGAGAAGTGGGATGAGATTGCGGCCCGGTTCTCGCGGGATGCGGTGATGAAGGGGTCGTTCGATAAATATGCTGAAAGCTCGCGGCTGAAAAAGGGCACGTCGCAGGTGGACGATGCCTTTTTGGCCGAGATTGAATCATGGCGGGATGAGCTGGCGCATAATATCGCCCTGCGGAATCCGAAGCTGAGCGGGCGGGAACTGAATTTCGCGGTGCAGATTACCATCGACCGGATTATCTTTTTGCGGATTTGCGAGGACCGGGGGATCGAACGGTATGGCGAATTGCAGGGCCTGATGAACGGGCAGGATGTGTATGCCCGGCTGCTGGTGCTGTTCCGCAAGGCCGACGACCGGTACAATTCGGGGCTGTTTCATTTTTCGCAGGAGAAAGACCGGCCCGAGGCGCCGGATGAACTGACGCCGACGCTGGTTATCGACGACAAGATCTTGAAGGATATTTTCAAGCGGCTGTATTACCCGGAAAGCCCGTACGAGTTTTCGGCCCTGCCGGCGGAGATTCTGGGGCAGGTGTATGAGCAGTTTCTGGGCAAGGTGATTACGCTGACGGCGGGGCATCGGGCCAGGGTGGAGGATAAGCCGGAGGTCAAGAAGGCCGGGGGCGTGTTTTATACGCCGGCGTATATTGTGGATTATATCGTGCAGAACACCGTGGGCAAGCTGGTGGAGGGCAAGACGCCCAAAGAGGTGGAGAAGATCAAGATACTGGACCCGNNCTCGGGGTCGTTTCTGCTGGGGGCGTACCAGTTTCTGCTGGACTGGCATTTGCGGTGGTATCTGGAAAACGAGCCGGAACACTGGGCGAAGGGGAAGAATCCGCCGATTTGCTTTAGTGAATTACGATTTGCCACAGAGAACACAGAGGACACCGAGACAGGTAAAAAGGGAAAAAGTAAAGGGGAAAAGGGCGGCGGGTTCAAGCTGACGCTGGGGGAGCGGAAAAAGATTCTGCTCAATAACCTCTTTGGGGTGGATATCGATTCGCAGGCGGTCGAGGTGACCAAGCTGTCGCTCTTGCTCAAGGTGCTGGAGGGGCAGAAGGATTTGAGTTTGTTTGCGCGGGAGCGGGCGCTGCCGGACCTGGGGCAGAATATCAAGTGCGGCAATTCGCTGATCGGGCCGGACTTTTATGAGAAGGGGCAGATGATGATGTTCGACGAAGAGGAGAAGTATAAGATTAACGCCTTTGACTGGCAGGCGGTGTTCTGCCTCAGACGGAAATG
>DLFY01000171.1 GCA_002482415.1 Phycisphaerales bacterium UBA7708 | reverse complement strand
TCACCCTCTTTCCCGTACCTTGCCTGCCGCAGGTTTGTTGCGCTGTATTCTTCGCCGGGGTGAGTCAATAAGATTTCGAGTTGCGGCAAAGCCTTTAAAGTACTTTTGACTGTTGCAAGCCCACCCTCATAGTAAAACGACCACGAGTTTTCTCTTTTTATAATCAGACAACTATTGTCTTCTTTGTCGTCGGAAAGTTTAGTGATTTTAGCGACGGGTTTTTCTGTTTGGGGCATGACTGCCTGCTGTAATAAAAAGGCGGCACTTTTGAGCGATTCAGGATATTTTTTATAGTTTTGGTGTGGAGATAACAGTTTCCTGTTTTTGTCGCTGAACGCTATCCCGGGATGTTCAAACAGATATTGTTCAATTGCTTCAACTGTTCGGGATGCATCTTTTTGACAGATAAAGAGGTCAAGTCCTGTTGTCACGCGCCTTAAGGCTTCTGCCTTTTCAAACAATTCTTTTGAAAGCCGAACCAGATCACTATGTTGTCTTTCCATCGGTAATTGTCCTTCTCACTGTCCAAAAAGTGAGGGGCGGCAGGCCGTTGGACTTCCGGCTTTTCGACTGTACGGGTCTATCCGCCCTATATTATCACGATTTTGTCGGTAATGTCAAACCCATCCGAAGGGGCATTACAATAAGATATATCCTATCCTGTTTGACTTGATGCATTATTTACCCCCTGTTTTTCCATTATCTGGATTATTGGGCGAATAATACAGATTTTGTGAGACGATAAATGTCTGTTATGTAGAAATCTTGAAGGTGTGGAGAACCTTTGCCGGCCAATAAAGGACATTGTGTGGCGGTTATAAAGACAAACAGGGCGGATTGATTTTTGTTGACAAGTTATATGATTGGTATAAACTATGCGGTCTTATTTTTGTGAAAGAAAGAACTATAATATAGGAACTATGGAGGCTGTACGTGGCATATAATTGCGTAGTACTGGTCAAACAGGTGCCTGATACCAAACGGATTACGGGTCAGGCGATGAACGAAGACGGCACGGTCAACCGCGCAGCGCTTCCGGCGATATTCAATCCGGAAGACCTCAATGCACTGGAACTGGCACTGAACATCAAGGATCAATTCGGCGGCACAGTGACGGTGATGACGATGGGTCTGCCTGCTGCGGCGGAAGTGCTTCGGCAGGGTCTGTATCGCGGAGCCGACAGGGCGATCCTGATTACGGACCGTCGCTGTGCAGCGAGTGATACGCTGGCCACCAGCTATATTCTGTCCTGCGGCGTCAAGAAGCTCAATCCGGATATCGTGCTGTGCGGCCGGCAGGCGATTGATGGCGATACCGCCCAGGTCGGTCCGCAGTGTGCTGAAAAACTCGGCATTCCGCAGATTACCTATGTTGAGGAATTGATTAAGCTGGACGGCAAGACGATTGTGGTCAAACGCAATCTGGGTAACGGCTGGCAGGAAGTCAAGGGCAGGCTGCCCGTGCTGCTGACCGTGCTGGATACGGCCAATGAGCCTCGTGTCTGCTGTGCCAAACGGCTGATGAAGTGCAAGACGGCTGCCTGCGGCCCGGAGGTCGAGACCCAGATTCGCGCCGCCAACCCCGGAGCCTCGGATGAGCAGGTTAAAGCGATGGCCAAACAACAGGGCGAACTGCTTAAGCAAAAAGGCCTTTTAATCGAACAATGGGACCTGGACATGCTCAATGCCGACCTGCAATGGTGCGGCCGTGACGGCTCTCCGACCAAGGTGCATCGGATTCAGAGTGTGGTGCTGACCGCCAAGGAAAGCAAATCCGTTGAACCGACGCAGGCGGGAGTGGATGCCATGATTCACGAACTGATTGTGGACCATACGCTCGGCTAAGACGGACTTGCCGGCCTGATGCCAACAAAACAGGCCGGAGCAATAAACCAAAAAGACTAAAAAGCCCGATGGGCTGTCTTAATATTAAGGAAAAGACGATGATAGATGTCAATAAGCAGGGAGAGGTTTGGGTATTCGCCGAACAGCATCACGGCAAACTTGAGGATACGCCGCTGGAGTTGATCAGCAAGGCACGCGAGCTGGCTGACACACTGAAAGTCAAGCTGGGTGCGGTCTTGCTGGGCGACCGTGTTGGGGAGCTGGCCGTCAAACTCGGTCATTTCGGTGTTGACAAGGTGTACCTGGCGGAGCATCCGCTTCTGGCGCATTACCAGACCAGCAGCTACAGCAAGGTCATTGACGACCTGATTCACAAGTACAACCCCCAGATCGTTCTGTATGGTGCGACACCGACCGGCCGCGACCTGGCGCCGCGGATTGCCAGTTCCGTCAAGGCGGGCCTGACCGCAGACTGCACCGACCTGCAGATCGGCACCCACGAAATCAAGAAAACCAACGAAGTCTATGACAATCTGCTGTTTCAGATTCGTCCGGCCTTCGGCGGCAATATCATTGCGACGATTATCAACTATGACCGCTGGCCGCAGATGGCGACGGTACGCGAAGGCGTGATGCCGATGCCTGCCGCCGATGGAAACCGCAAGGCCGAAATCGTGACGGAAAAGGTGCACCTGACCCAGACGGACCTGGCTCTGGAAATTCTGAGCGAACATGTCCAGCAGAAGAAGGTCAACCTCAAGGCCTCGCGTGTCATCGTGGCAGGCGGCGCCGGCGTGGGCAGCAAGGACAACTTCAAGCTGGTCTGGGACCTGGCTCATTGCCTCGGCGGCGCTCCCGGAGCGACCCGCGCGGCGGTGGACCTGGGCTTTATCGACCGGGATCACCAGATTGGTCAGACCGGCACGACGGTTCGCCCGAGCCTGTATGTGGCCATCGGCATCAGCGGGGCTATTCAGCATCAGGCCGGCATGGTGGAAAGCCAGAAGATCATTGCCATCAACAATGACCCGTCCGCCCCGATTTTCAATGTGGCGCATTATAAGATTGTCGGCGATCTGAACCAGGTTGTCCCGATGATGATCAAGGCTCTCAAGGAAAAGACGATTAAATAACGCTGACCCATAGCGGATAAGGAAAACAATTATGGCAAATTTCTTTCGCGATAACGACGATATACAGTTTCTGTTTAAGCATTTGGACCTTGAAAACATAGCCGGCTATTCGGAAGAAGGGTTCAAGTATGCAGGCCAGTGCGATTATGCCCCCGCCGACGGCGCCGAAGCCCGGAAAAACTATGAGATGGTGCTGGATGCCCTGGGCCAGGTCAGCGGCGATTTCATTGCTCCCCGCAGCGAGGGCATCGACCGCGAAGGCAACACCCTCAATCCGGATGGCACGGTCAGTTATGCCAAGGGCATTGCCGAGTCGCTGAACGCTTTGGCAAAAATGGATGTGATGGGCTTTACGCTGCCGTATCGATTCGGCGGATTGAACTTCCCGAACACGATTTACTCGATTGCCATTGAAATTGTGTCTCGCGCCGATGCTTCACTGATGAACATTTTCGGTTTGCAGGGCATTGCCGAGACGATCAATTTCTTTGCCGATGAAGATATCAAGAAGCATTATCTGCCCGACTTTTCCTCGGGCAAGGTGACCGGGGCGATGGTGCTGACCGAGCCGGATGCAGGGTCCGACCTGCAGGCGGTCAAACTCAGAGCCTTCCAGGACGACAGCGGCCAGTGGTATCTGCACGGTGTCAAGCGGTTCATCACCAACGGCTGCGGCGAAGTGCTTCTGGTGCTGGCCCGCAGCGAGATGGATCGCAGCGGCGGTCTGGGCCTGAGCCTGTTTGTCTGCGACCGCGGCCCGACAGTGCATGTCCGTCGCCTCGAAGACAAACTGGGTATTCACGGTTCACCAACCTGCGAATTGTTCTTTGACAATACGCCATGCCAGTTGATCGGCGAACGGCAGCGCGGTCTGGTGACGTATGTGATGAGCCTGATGAACGGCGCCCGTATCGGGATTGCCGGCCAGTCGATGGGGATTGCCGAAGCGGCCTACCGGATCGCCCGCGATTATGCCCACAGCCGTGAACAGTTCGGCGGCGCGATTGAAAAGCTGCCCGCGGTCCGCGACCTGGTCATCAAGATGAAGATGGATATTGAAGCCGGCCGGGCCTTGCTGTACGAGACCAGCCGGATTGTGGATTTTGAAGTGGGACTCAGCAAGATTGCCGAAGGCCCGAATGCCGAAGCCAACAAGGAAGCGGCCAAGGAAGCCAAGCAGCAGCTCAAGAAGATTAAACGTCTGGCGGCCATGCTGACCCCGATGAGCAAGGGCTACTGCTCCGAGATGTGCAACCGCGTGACGTATGATGCGATTCAGGTGCTCGGCGGCAGCGGCTATATGCGGGATTATGCCAGTGAACGGCTGGCCCGCGATGCCCGTATCACGACGATTTATGAAGGCACGACCCAGTTGCAGGTGGTCGCGGCGGTTCGCGGCGTCTGTGCCGGCACGGCGGAAAAATACCTCGATGAACTGGCGTCGATGCAGTATTGCGATGAGGTCAAAGACCTGGTCGCTCTGCTGGATGAAGGCCGCAAGACGATGGTCGACTGTGCCGCGTTTGTTAAAGAGCAGGGCGTGGACTATATGGACTTGTATGGTCGGCAACTGGTGGATATCGCCATGTGGCTGATTATCGGGTATCTGTTCTGCGGTCAGGCGTCCAGCCGGGCCGAGCATAATGCCGCCGTGGCCGACAGCGGCCAGGCCGATGCCATCAAGACCATTCCGATGACCGAACGCAAGAAGATGCTGGCCCGCCGCTGGGTGACCCGCAATGCCCCGATGATTCGGGCACTGGCCGAGGAAATCAAGGCCGGCGACCGATCGTCCTTCCGCCAGTACGAAATCCTGGCCGGCCCGATTCCGGAACTGGGATAATTTAATTGTAAATTGACAATTTCTGATTGTATAATAAGCCCCGGCCCGAAAGGTTGGGGCTTTTTTATTCGTAACGTGAATAAACTTGACGGATGAATCGGATTTTCTATACTTCCAACAGGGATTGGCCCCTGAAAAGAGGAAAAAACTATGGGACAGGCAATTAGCAGACTAACCATCAAAGGATATAAATCCATACGAAGTCTTGAGAATTTCGAGCTTCGCAATCTCAACATTCTGATTGGTCCCAATGGGGCTGGGAAAAGTAATTTTGTAAGTTTTTTTCGTCTTTTGAGAGCTTTAGTTGAAGGCAATCTTCAAATAGTCTTAAATTCAAAAGGTGGAGCATCCAAGCAGTTATTTCTGGGGCCAAAAGTTACAGAACTCTTTTCTGCCTCTATGCAATTTGGACACAATGCTTATGAATTTACTTTAATACCTACGACGGATGATAGGCTAATATTTCGAGATGAACGTATTGTATATGACGGATATAATGTTTTGCCTGTAGATCGTTCAATAGGAAGCGGCCATAGCGAATCGGTATTAAAAGAGCAGTTAACAAATCAAAAGAATCAAAGAATAGTAAGTTATATATATCCGGCTATTTCAAGTTGGATCGTATATCATTTTCATGATACCAGCGAATTTGCAAGAGTGAAATTTCCTTGTTCAATACGAGATAATGAATATTTGAGAACAGAGGCAAGTAATTTAGCGGCCTTTTTATTGCGATTAAAAATTAATAATGAGAATGAATATAATACCATAAAAGAAGTAGTGCAATTGGCAGTTCCATTTTTTGATGATTTTGTATTAAAGGGTTATTCTCTCGACCAAGATACAGTAACCCTTCTTGAGTGGAAACAAAAAGGGACAGACTATCCATTTCATCCCAGTCAAATATCAGATGGGACATTACGGTTTATTTGTCTTGCCACATCCCTCTTGCAGCCGAATCCGCCTTCGACGATTTTATTGGATGAGCCCGAGTTAGGTCTTCATCCCTATGCTTTGGGATTGCTGGNNGGTTTAATTCAAAAGGCCTCTGCCAGAACACAAGTCATTGTTTCGACGCAATCTGCGGCATTAATTGATCATTTTCAGCCCGACGATATTGTTATTGTTGAACGTCAAAACGGAGAATCCCTTTTCAGACGATTGAATAAACCTGATTTAAGCGTCTGGCTGGAAGATTATTCTCTGGGTGACTTATGGCAGCGAAATATTCTGGGGGGGAGACCTTCTCATGAATAGAGTGTGCATCCTTGTGGAAGGCCAGACTGAAGAAACATTTGTAAGTGATGTGCTGGGTCCATTTTTAAATCAGTCGAATATCTATCCGTATGCAGTTCTGTTCCGAAAACAAGGCGGCAGTTTTGGCTACCAAAGCTGCAGGAAAATTATTTTGAATGCATTAAAACAAGACCGATTGGCTTACGTTACCACTCTGGTCGATTTTTATGGATTGCCAAAGGACTGGCCAGGCAGGGAACAGGCGAATAGTCATAAGCATTATTTAGACAAAGCAGATATGGTTGAAAAGGCATTGTCGGGAGACATTTGCGAACAGCTTGGTTCTTCTTTTAATCTTAATCGTTTCATACCTTATGTTCAGATGCATGAGTTTGAAGCTCTGCTTTTCTCGAATACTTCAGCGTGGGCTGAGGATAAAATCTCCCTCCAGCTTGAAGTGATTAAACAATCATTTTCATGTCCAGAGGATATTAATGATCGTTATGAAACTTGTCCATCACGAAGAATTCTGAATGTTTTAACCAATTATAACAAAATAATTGATGGTATCATTGCGGCTAAAAAAATCGGGCTGGCTGCCATGCGGACGGCGTGTCCACATTTTAATGAATGGATTACGAAACTCGAGAATCCCGGGAAATAGAAAAAGTACTCAAGGCGGTAATATTTGATTTAGGCGGAGTGGTGGCCGATTTCGATTGGTCGAATAGGAGATAAAGGATCAGAGTGTTCTTTTTGTGATAAGATAACACAGACCCATTCCGAACAGATACGGGGCTGTCTTGCTTTGAAATGAGACAGAAAAAAGAATTCCGGGCGTCCTCGCGAACACCCGGAATTCATTTTTTATCTTCATGAACTAAATGCGTTGAATATTACGTTTTACTTCGCCGGATAGATACGGTCGTCTTCCAGCCATCGTGCGGCCATACTTGCAAAGTCGTACAAATCCAGCAGGCAGTTGCCGTTGGTGTCATAGTTGCCCAGATCATAGACAAGCCGGTTGCAGACATACTCTTCCAGGGTATCTGCAAGGTAATTCTGCCCAACCTGTACGGTCGAAAGGGCGTAGTTGTAAATCATCAGTTGATCGAGCTTTCCATTGAAGTATCCGTCACCGGCGCCCCATTGGCTGCGTCCGATCCAGTTGTTCACGGACGGACCATAGGTGATGGGATCGTTGGTGATGGACGTACTGGTCACAACCAGTTCACCGTTGATGTAAATACGGGCCGTGCTGCCCGTCAGGGTTGCGGCCACATGGGTCCACTGGTCCACTGGAGCTGCTTGGTCGACTGTAGTCACGGTTTGTTCGGTACCGGCGACTTTCACGGCAAAACGCACGGCATTATTGACACTGCCCGGGTTGACACAGAGCATCATATAGTTGTTCGTGTCGTTGCCGTAGTCCAGGATTCTGTTCCAGTTGGAACCGCCGCTGTTATAAACCCAGGCGGAAATGGTAACGTCCTTATAGGCGCCGGCCCATCCTTGTGAGACCGCAGCATGCTGAGCATCGCTATTGTTCGGGTCCGCCGGAGAGGATCGCGGATTATGGAACTTTAATGAAGACGCATTTCCGGCAATACCCGGAGCTGGCGGGAGGCCTGCATCCAGAGACGGCACATCAGTTCCCGTGTCATTGCTCAGCAGTTTCATATCATAACCGTTGACCAGGTCCGGCGTAACTTTGACACCGTCAACGACATTGACCGTATTGAAGGCATACAAATTCATTAGACGCGGAGCCCAGAACCAGCGTGCCGCTGAAGGTGCCGAGACTTGCGTAGTCGCCTCACCCGGAATACCATTGTAAGCCTTTGCATAAACCCGAGCATCATCAGAGCCGTTGGCCGCGGCGCCGGTAATGACCAGCGTTTTAGTCGTCGTTCCGGAATAAATGCCGGTATTGGTCAGCATCACGTCGTCGGTCTCACCGTTTGCAGTCGTATCCGGGTTGCCGACAACTTTAAACCAGCGGTAGTTGTTGGCAATATTCGTGGCTGTAATGGTAAATGATGTCCCTCCATCGACCAGCAGCATATGATCCGAAATGGCCGTAATCGCAGGAGCGGCATTCGCGGTTGTAAACGACCAGACAGAACCCCAGATGTTTTCGGGGCTGTTGGCGGGATAAGGAACGCCATTCGGATCCTTCATGACCATTTCGACCTGCCACTCATAGGTCGTACCCTGTTTGAGTTTGATAGGGGGTGCAACATTGGCCAGGGCAAATGACTGAAGGGGATCACTCAGGGAGACCTGCGGAAGGGAATAATTGACCAAAAGCATATTTGCATCGTTTGGAAGACCGTACTGCAGATAGACGTTGTGATGATGTATCCCGGGGTTAACCTGGTTTACCCCGGTGAGGTCGCGACCGGCTTTAAAGCTCAGTACAATATCATCAATCGTATAGACTCCGGGGCTGACCTCAACAGGGGTTCCAGCCGTCCCGTCCACATTCTCAGGTGCTGCCTGAGGATCATAGGGGAGGCCGAGCACTTCATCGTCCTGGCCCAGAGCTGCGTCATCAACATAGATTTCGCATGTCGCCGACCCTGGAGCTTCGATGTAAAATGTTATTTCCGTGGGATCCGAGGGGCACGTATAGGTGCCTTCAATTAAATACCACTGGGCATTGTCTGCCTGAACGGTGCCCACATTAATATATCTCGGGGTGGGATTGCCGCCGTTCTCCTGCATCGTCAAGGCGACCGTCACTTTTTCGTTGGTGTTGGTTCTGACCCAGGCGGATGCCGGATAGATCTGACCTGGAGTCAATATGCCCACCCAGTTGGTCGACTGCCAGATGCCATGCCAGGTAGCGGTTCTGTTGTAGTCACGTACACAGTAGTTGCCGGTGCGAGGCGAGGGATTGCTGGTGATGACCTGGATGGCACCGGCGCCGAAGCGTGGCCCCCAGCCTTCTGTTGTTCCCGTTTCAAGTCCGGGATTGACCAGCAAATTCACAGCAAACAGCGGAGACACCAAACACAAACACATCAGAATAAACCATAGTCTTTTCATTTCTGCACTCCTTGAAACAAAAAAATTATTGAAACACCACCCAAGACCAGTACGCCTGACCTTGCTCTTGTCATTTTTTTATAGTCTTATGCTATGAGGCTTTAAAACTATAAGACACCAACAGAACCGGCATCACGGGCTGCCGATTCTGAAAAGCAGTATTTCCGTCGAGAGATTGCAATGAAAACGCCAGCAGAGGAATCCGGAAGAAAATCCATTGGCGAACCGACTAATCGTGTGATATCTATGGTTTGAGCATTAGACCTGTGTCCTGAATCCAGGCGGGTGTCTGAATAAGCCGAATTTGTCCCGGCGCCTTTAGAAAAAACGAGTACCGCCGGCGCAGACACACTCGGCCCTATGCAGTGTGCGGTTGGCCGTATTGTAAAC
>DLFY01000089.1:3127-3335 GCA_002482415.1 Phycisphaerales bacterium UBA7708 | reverse complement strand
GGATTAATAAATTTATTGAAAGCGAAAAAATAAAATGGTCTTGTTCAAAATGCGGAGGAACAATTAATGTTCACAAGAAAATTTGTTCTGTTTGTGGTTTAAAGAAAGAAGGAATTTTTCAAAAATGAAATTCACCTATAGGAATAATAGGGAACAATAGGGACAGTTAACCATTGTTTTGCGTTTTATGCTCATAATAGGTAACTGT
>DLFY01000089.1:0-3104 GCA_002482415.1 Phycisphaerales bacterium UBA7708 | reverse complement strand
CCTGTCGGCAACTCCGGCAGGCCTTTTTTAACTTTTCGATGAAATCAGTTTATTCGAAGTTCGCGTTAAAACTGTCCATCAGAATTTTCCACGAGCCGTCCGGCTGTTTCTGCCAGATGTGAACGCCTTTACAGGGAATATCCATCGTTTCACCGCCCTGCATTGTGTCTTTGGCCTTAATGTCGTAGGTATTGACCACAAAGACCATTTCTTCGGTCCCTTCGATGCAGATGATCTTGTCTCCAACACTCTGGACATCAAGCCGCCTCAGATTGCCCGCCGTATGAGCCTTGATCTGTTCCCGTCCACGGATAAAATCATCTTCATTCGGCAGCAGTATTGCTTCTGTCGCGTAGGAAGAAGCGATCGCGTCAACATTTTTGGCCAGAAAGAAAGTATGAAATTCCTTTTCAAGCCGGCGGATTTTGTCAAGAGTCTCCGAGGAAGCATCCGCAACCCTGACGTTATTTGCGGGGCAATGAAAACCGTCTTTCTCAATCGAAATCCCCTCTGTGATAAACGGCCCGCCGTCCGGAAGCTTGTCAAGATTCCACGAGTCTACTTTGATCTTCAGCGAGCCGTCCGGCTGAATCTCCCAGACTGTCAGATTCTTTATAAAAGCCAGCAAAAGCTGTTTCGCCGAGGCAACGCGAAGCGTCGAGGCCATCTTGTCAACGGAGAAAACATACTTGCCGGACACCCAGACGCTCCGATAGGAGGTATTAGCCGACAGGATGCGTGTCCCTTCTCCGAGGGCTTTTGTAAACAGCGATGTCACGGCGGCCTTGCCTATCACCAGACCTTCCCCTGGATTGAGCGCCATACAGTCCTGTGTGTATGGCACAGCTATGCCGGCGGCGTCGGCACTGCTCCATCCCCCAAGAAGCTGGTTCAGAACATTTTGGCTTCCGGCAAGAAATTGTTCCTGCGTGATGGGCGCAACGCCGGACAGTACCGGAGTCAAAGTCCCCTTTGGGGTTTCTTCGGCAAAAGCCTTCGGCCCTGCGGCCATCGGCAGCAAAACCGCCGCCAGTAGAATCAGAACAAGAAATCCCGCAAATCCCATTTTCGCATTGGTTGGTATTGCTTTTCGCATCATAAGTGTAATCCTTTCGTGTAATTGATTGTGAGGTTCGGCCACTCCGATCAATCGCACCGCGAACATCGGGCGCCCGACACCCGCGGCGGCGACTTCCACCAGAGTAGCGCTGTAATGGTCCCGCCGGCCGTCTAATCGCACGAGAACATGCTCATCATTGGCCTGTTCGCGCGTCCTGCGAATGCAGTGGTTAGCCAGCCGGACAAACGGGTTGTAGAAGTAGAATACTTGAAGGATAGTCTGAATAAAATTGACCCAGAGGTCGTACCTCTGGATGTGTACCAGTTCGTGCAATAATACCGTCTCGAGTTGTTCCTTTTCCAGCTTGTTTAACAATGTCGAGGGTATCAGGATGGTCGGGTGGAATAATCCGCAGACCGCCGGGCCGGATATTTCATCGGACTGGCGGATATAAACCCGCCTGGTAATGCCCAGTGCGGACCCGCAGCGCCGAAGCAATTGAGCCGTGAACTCGCCGACGGCCTGACTGCGGCCGATCATCGCGCGAACCATTACAAACTGAATCAATAAACCGACAAACAAACAGCCTGCCCCCGCCATCCAGATTGCGAGTATCCAGCCCTGTATGGAAAGGGTCGGCACAGAAGTCGTCGCTATTTGTGATGAATGTTCAATCGCGGAGACGACAGGAACATTCTTCTCGGAAATTGCCGTGCTTAAATCCGCCGCAATGGATTCCGGCCGGGCAGAATTTTCGTACACTACGGGCGTTTGAGGAATATCTATCCGAGCCGGTTGCATCGCGGAGAAATTTTTCGGCGTTTGCCAATGCAGCCAATAACCAACGCCGCTGGGCAGTTTGAAATCCACCGGCAACACCAGTTTGGTCAATACCAGCATCCATATCCCGTATCGGATTGAGGCCTTGACGTGTCTGCGCAAAAGGACATCCAGCGTCCAAAGGACAGCAACCAGCACGCCGGTCTGGCTCAGCATCCAGAACGCATGATAACAAAATGCACCGCCCCACTCATTCAGTGTCGATATTAAAGAAGTCATTTTTACCTCTCTATAGATACTACTTTTTGGTTTTGCCGACCAACTGACGAAGCTGCTTGATGTCGTCGTCGGTCAGTTTTTCATTTTCGACCAGATACTGCATCATCGGCCCAAGAGCGCCATCAAACGCACGGCTGAGCATCTTTTGAAACTCGCCTTTGCGGGCGCTGGATTTGCTGATGGCGGAAGAGAAAAGCTGCAGGTTGCGTATCTTTTTGATTTCCAGCAGACCTTTCTGAACCATCCTGTCCATCGTGGTTTTGACGGTGCTGTAGGCCCAGCCCTTTTCTTCGGCGAGGGCATCCTGAACTGTCCCGGCCGCACAGGGCTGATTGTCCCATACGACCTTCATAATGGTCCATTCGACCTCGGTCAGTTCGAGGGACACGGGATGCGGTGTCTTTGGTTTTTCCGCCTGAGTGCTCATGGTTTAGTCTCCGACAATATCCTTATATATTCTACTATTACCAATAATATTCTACATTTGTCGTTTAGTCAATTAAAAAAATAAAATTTTTTTACTATCGGCTAATTTCGGGGCGGAATTGAGGCGTTTTTAACGATTGCCACAGGTGCACGCTGTGAACGGAATAATAGGGGAATAATAGGGCCAGCTCATATTTTGGGCATATACCACCAACCTTTGCAATACCAGCAGCATCGATAATATACCTATGAATATTTTAATTGTCAGGCTCCCAACTATGCATAATCAGACAGGGTTGAACGAATTCGGATCCTCAATCTCGCAAAATATTGTCGGCAATCCGACGGAAATGTCAACAATATATTTCCGGCCTGCAGCCTCCCCATTAGCGACCGGCTCTTTCCAGATTCGATTGCCCTTCGGGTCGTATCTTAGCCGGACCGAATCGATGCGGAACGGATCAACCCGCTTTTCGGCATTCCATCGACAGGTGTCTATTGGATGAGACCGTATCGACACTAGATATTGTAAGCGTTCAGGCGGATTTTGGTAAACAGC
>DLFY01000054.1 GCA_002482415.1 Phycisphaerales bacterium UBA7708 | reverse complement strand
CCTGCCCCTACACGATGACGGGTGAGATAACAAATAAAAGAGGGCGACCGGCGGGTCGCCCTTACTTATGAATTTGTGGTCGGTTGATATACTGAACAAGTATGTTTTGCCGCGAGGATGGGCACAGAATACATCGAAATGGTACATCACCGCGCCGAAACGGAAAATTTCAAGCAGGATCAGTATATTTGATTACCTGGTTGTTTTCGACACGCAGCCAGGATTGGAAGTTGTTTTGGTTTTCGGTCAGGACGATGACGCGGGCGCCGCGGGGGAAGCCTTCTTTGCCGTAGGTGCTGAAGCCGGTGGCCCGGCCGTAACAGAGGCGGATGCCAAAGAGGGTGCCTTCGTAGTCGTTGACATGGTCGTGGCCGACGAAGGTGCCCATGATATCGCGGGCCTCGAGCATGGCGGCGAAGAAGCCTGAATTGATTTTGGAGCAGCACACATCTTCCTGCTTGCAGCCGAGGCTTTTGTCGCCGAAGACCTGATTGTATTCCTGTAACGGGATATGGAAGAAGGCCAGGGCGGGCAGTTTTTTGTGGTTTTGTTTTTCGATATGCTGCGCAGTCTGGACATACCAGTTAATCTGTTTGCGGGATATCCAGGCGTAGCCTTCAATCTCTTTGGGGGCGTAGGCGAGGCTGTCGATAAAATACAGCGTGTTTCTGGCCTGTTTGCCTTTGGCATCATAAATTGACAGAACATAATTGCTGACGCCGTCGATATCTTTGGGGCCGGGCTTGGCGAGGCAATAAGGAATCTTCTGCATCAGCTTCATCATGTCCCGGCGGTTCATGGGGCCTTCTTCATCATGGTTGCCGAAGACCGCGGTCCAGGGGATTTTTCGTTGTACGATGGGCTGGGTGCACTCGAAAAAGGCTTTGGTGTAGTCGGCGTCGTCGGTCATTTTGGAACCTTCGATGGTGTCGCCGGTCAGGACGACCAAGTCCGGTTTTTCGGCGTCCAGAATGTCGGCCATCAGTTTGGCTGTGTTTTTGTCGTCGGGGCCGTCTTTTTGCCAGTGGATGTCGGTGAACTGGACGATTTTGAATGTGCCGTCGGCGTTATATCGCAGGGCGGTACTGGTTAGTGTCCCTGCGTGTGCCTGCGAGATTGATTGGGGGGTGCAGGACGCGGAAACGGCGCCAAGGCCGACGGTCAAGCCAATCAGACCGCTTTGCTTCATAAACTGTCTGCGAGATTTCATCATTGTGCTATCTCCCGGGGAAATATGCGTCCCGATTTTTTGAGTAAACACGGTTGTTTTTAAACAGTGGAATAAGTTTACGGGAATTGCGTGAGTTGGTCAAGGGGAATGTGGGAGGTCGGGAATACGGCAAGGGTTATAGAAATGGAACCGCAGATTTTACAGATTACACGAATTAGGGATAGAATGGGAAAAGTCTAAATTCGAAGCATGAAATATGAAACAAATTTAAAAGGGAAAATTTAAAAATCAAAAAGCAAAAATCAAAATGACAATGTAAAAATTAAACATGTCAGCATACAAGTATACAGGTGCGCAGGAATAAAAGTCGAGGGGCGGAATATGGCAAGCGTCTATGGCAAGATTTTATTTGGTGCGGCGTTTGATGCGTATGAGGCCGGCGCCCAGGCCGACAAGCAGCACCGCGGCGGGTTCAGGGATTTGAACCAGGCAGAAATCAAACTCTCCGGATGGTCCTATGCCGAAAGCCAGAATACGTGTGCCATCGCTGGAAATATCCATGGCTCGTGACAAACGCCATCCATTCAGATTGACCTGATACTGTTCGGTGAGGACTTTATTCAAGTCTCTGATGCCGTGTTCTTGGTCCCAGATAAAGGCATTGACATCCAGGATGCTGCCGCCGGAGGAACTGTGTCCAACAATAATACTGCCATCGGCAGAAATGGCATCAGCTCGATTCGAAGTCGATGAATCAAGAAATCCCAGGGGAGTTAATCCTTCAGTGTCACTCCATCGAAAAGACTCGTAATAGGTTTTGATTTGTCCGGTTTCCATTTGGATATGATATCGCATCTGGCCGGTCAGGAATTGGCCGTCTGCGGAGCAATCGGTCACATGGATATCGTCAAATCCTGTGGTTTTTCTCAGGCCGGTAAAGGGGGATAAAAATTCCATCCCTGTCGTTTGAGACCAGCGGTACACTTCCAGCAGGCTCGAATCCGTACGATGAACCCCATAGGCAATACTTCCATCCTGCGATAAGGCAAAGATGCCGCCCCGGGCCGGCTGACCGCTGGAATCCGATAAAGGAATAGGGCCTGTTTTGTCTGACCAGAGTTGTGCGGTCCAGTCATAGTTTTCGACTTTGACTCCCCCTGCCGTGCGGCCGTCATTGGAGAGCACATTGCTCCAAAGCATGTTGGGGATATCGGTTTGACCTGAATTCCTGTTCCAAACATAGGATGTAACATATATATTATCGTTCATCAAAATTGTGGTGCCATCATTCGAGATTCCGCGTACATCTTGTCCGCTCTGATAGCAAGGCAGGGCCTGCACGCCTGTTTGTTCGGACCACAGGACTCCGTATTCATGAACCACGGTTGAACCGTCACCGGAAATAAATCCGCCAAAGAATGTTTGAGGGCGCATATTCAAACACTGGAAACTCGGTGTTTTGGCATTGGCTTGATGCATTGAAAATGCCAAAAGAGATAATAATACGATTCGTTTATCCATGATTTCCTCTCCTCGAAACAGCAGACCAGACTATGGGCGCACCCGTATTGTCTTGATTTCAAACAGGATCGAGTCGTGGTATGCAGCCCAGGGGGCCGTCAACGAATCTCTTCCATTCCTCCGAAACAATCCGCTCCGATGGATTGTTTTAACTTAACTATATTAACAAAATATCGATGTGAAGTCAATACGTATTTATACATTTTTTCATAAGGGAGCTTGACAATGGCGAAGAAGAAGGTGCGAAAAGGGGGATGCCGTGCGCAGAAGGCGGCGGTGGAGGTGCAGGAGCAATTAGTGGAGAAAGAGACGGAAACCGTCTGCGCGCCGAAGTCGCGGATGGAACTTCATACCTACGTTAAGACGCATCTGGGGCTTGATGTGCCGGGCAGGGCGGTTTGTTCGGGGCATGATGCGCCGATGGATTATCTGTGGCATGCGTACAGTACGGATTTTGCGGGGCTGCCAGGGGCGGTGGGTGCGGAAGATTCGGCGGATTGCATCGTGTGGGCCGGACGCGGGGGCGGCAAGACCCGGCTGGCGGCGGTGGCGACACTATTGGACAGCATTTTCAAGCCGGGGTGCAAGACGCGGATTCTGGCGGGGTCGCTGGACCAGAGCAGCCGGATGTATGAGTATTTCTGCGACTATGCGCTGACGGATGCGTACCGGGCGATGCTGGAGGGCAAGGTGCGGGTGGGGCGGTGCCGGTTCGGCAACCGGTCGGATGTCGGCGTGCTGGCGCATTCGCCGCGGGATGTGCGCGGGATTCATATTCACAAGCTGCGGTGCGACGAGGCGGAGCTGTTCAAGGAGGATGTGTTTCGGGCGGCGCAGTTTGTGACCAAGACGCGGGATGGGATTCGCGGGGCGATGGAGATTTTCAGTACGATGCACCAGCCGTACGGGGTGATGCAGCGGCTGATTGACGGGACGTATCAGTCGAAGATTCGGCTCCTGCGGTGGTGCGTGTGGGAGGTGATCGAGCGGTGCGAGGGGCGGACGTGTTCGCAGTGCCCGCTGTGGTCGGATTGCGGGGGCAAGGCTCAGCAGGCGTCGGGGTATCTGAAGATTGACGACGTGATTGACCAGATGCGGCGGAGCAGCCGGGCGGCGTTTGAGTCGGAGATGCTGTGTCTGCGGCCGCGGATGGACAATGCGGTGTTTGCGGATTTTGAGATGGAAACGCATGTCCGGCCGGTGGGGTATGACCCGGGGCTGCCGCTGTACCTGGCGATGGATTTCGGGTGTCGCAGTCCGTATGTGTGCCTGTGGATTCAGAAGGATGACGCCGGCGTGGTGCGGGTGCTGGATGAATATCTGGAGTCGAATAAAGAATTGAAGCTGCATGTTCAGGAGGTGCTGCGGCGGATTCCGGGCGGGGCGGATTCGATTACGGCGACGTATTGCGACCCGGCGGGCATACAGCGCAACAGCGTGACGGGGACCAGTGAAATCACGGAACTGAGCCGTTACGGGATTCAGTGCACGTATCATGCCTCTNNTCGCGGATTGTGGAGGGGATTGAGCTGATTCGGCAGGTGGTCAAGGCCGGCGACGGCAAGAGCCGACTGGTGATTGATCCCAAATGCGGACGGCTGATCGAGGCGATGCGGTGCTATCATTATCCGGCCAATCCGTCCAGCGAGCTGCCGGAGAAGGATGGGGTGTATGACCATCCGATTGATGCGCTGCGGTATTTTTTTGTCAATTGCGGGCGGACGAAGAAGGCGAGAGTTATGAGAATATAATACAGGTATATAGGTATGCAGGTAT
>DLFY01000093.1 GCA_002482415.1 Phycisphaerales bacterium UBA7708 | reverse complement strand
GACTTCGACGAGCAGCATGCAGGAGATCATCACCCGCGCCAGCAGTCAGGCCAGCGACGGCGGACAAATCGTCGGTGAGGCGATCACGGCTGTCTCGAAGATCGAAGATTCGTCGAAGCAGATCGGCCAGATCATTGGCGTCATCGACGATATCGCCTTCCAGACCAATCTGCTGGCGCTGAATGCCGCCGTCGAGGCCGCCCGCGCCGGCGAAGCAGGCAAAGGTTTCGCCGTTGTCGCCGAAGAAGTCCGCAACCTTGCCATTCGCAGTGCCGAAGCCGCCAAAAATACCGAAAATATGATTCAAACCTCGGTCAGCCAGGCCAAAACCGGCGTGGAGCTATCTGCCGAAGTCAGCAAAACCCTGTCGGAAATCCTGAACCGCTCCTCCAAGACCGTCTCTCTGGTCAGTGAAATCGCTCAGGCGTGTACCGAACAGGCTCAGGGAATCGAACAAATCAATCAGTCTCTGTCACACATGGAATCGGTTACTCAGCAGAATGCCTCATTCGCCGAAGAATCCGCATCCTCAGCCATTGAGCTGAATTCTCAGGCGGTGAACCTGAAAAAAACGGTGGACGAACTGGTCACACTGGTGGAAAGCAGCGCTGCTGCACAATTGACGGCGCATGCCGCAGCGTAGAATTGTAACAACACCTGCACCAAACTGTTTCTTTTGTTGATTCATGATACACCGGCCATCTCAGACCGGTGTATCTTTTTTCGTTTTATCTCCGGCCGGGCACGTAGGACTGCTGCATATAACGGATATCCACTCCTTTTTCTCCGGCAAGAGGCGACGGATATTGTGCATGGGTGGTACCGCGGAATTTGGCATTTTCATTCGTACTCCAGTCTTCCCATGTGTGCATTTCAGCATGACCATCAACAAAGCCGAGCGTACTCCGACCGCCATGCCAGATGGCAAAAGGATCATTCCATTGCGGAGTTGTATAATTCATCAGCCAGGACCCCATCAGCCAGCCTAANNAAAATACAACTTTATTGCCGGGAGAGATCACTTCGGACGTTTTGACCGCCGATTTGGGATCTGGAGTTCCCCCATAAAAACTGGCCGTCTCCTTGGAACGTTCCCCATTCATCAAGCCAGTAATCGAATAGCTGTTCCACCAGGCCCCACAAGGACCGGTCGATTTGTCGGCAAACATAAGGCTGCTTTTGTCGGCTGGACAATGATACGCATCAGGACTATCCACATAGGGATACAGCAATCCCCTTCGGATACCTAATATTTCCTCTTCGCGAGGCAGTTTTGTGCCATTTAATGGTTTTTCGCCGGTGTAGGTGTAGGTGGTTCCAACTTGGATCTGAGGGGCTTCCACCCAGTGACGCGGACTTGCAGCAATGCCTCGCGGAACATGGCCATTAACCATCCTCTCATGATTTTCCAGGGAATATGTATGCCAGCATGCCGACAAACTTTTCATATTGGATAAGCAGGTCGCTGCAGCAGCCTGATTTTTCGCTCGCTTTAGAGCAGGAACCAATACCGCCATAAGAAGTGCAATAATCGCGACCACAACCAGCAGCTCGATAAGCGTAAATGCTTTCCGCTTCATGTAAACCTCCTGAATAGCTTTTGAACCATTCCGTTTGCTTATCTCGAATAAAAGCATTTTCAGCCTCATCCGTCTAAACCAAACCACAGGAACCTCAATATTGATTAACCAGGAGTAGAGCCTTTAAATTCAGTACCGCAAATCGAAAGTTACTCAATAACTCCTATAATATTATACCTGTCTGTGGAAGAATTTTGTATTTTTTTTATAAAGCAACTCAGAATTATACCAAACCAATTTGTATGTATTATCATATTATATACATATATACATATTTGTCAATCTTCACATTTTGCCTTTATTGTTTTCATGGCAATTATTTTGAAAATAAACCGCCATTCCGCAAACGCCACATTGAAATCCAATTCGATATTCTCGACCATCCTCATCCACTAAAAACAAGGTTTCAGCAGACCCCATAGCGGATTTCCCAGGACATAGTCCTAATTGCTCACGCAGACAGTACTTAGTCGTCATCACTTGGCGACCTTTCATATCCAGCCCGGCCTCAGCCGCCGGCTCTGTGACCTCTGCCCCATGTTTGCGATAAAAAACTCTTGCTTTTTCATTCAATACATTTCCGCAATATCCGATCTTCTTTTCCAGATATGCCGCAGACGTTTTATCCAACAGCCTGCTCTTCGCTGACGCCTTGCGAGACGCCAGCCGAACCTCGATCAGCTTTTGCATCAGACTTCGCCGCATCTCATTGAGNNGAGCACCGCGGCGGGGAAAAAATACATTGTCGATAATTCCACGTGAACATCCGCACATTCAAAAATCGTATTTCCCAGCTTTGCCAGTTGCGTTTCGATCGCCCTTCGAGCCGCCTCCGGCTTGTCGGCCAGTTGTTTTGCTACAGAGTGCTTGACCACAGCAACAACACCATCTTCATCGCGTCCTTCAATTTGCACACCATCAGGACTTTCACGAAGAGTAATCGAGACTCCAATCTTCCGCTCCGCCGGCACCTTGTCGAGCTTGCGGCTAAATTCAATATCATAATTGCGATAAACTTTAATCCCCGCATGAACGCCTTCCATCGACCTCGGACGAATACATCGACCCTCTACCCCGTTTACAGTGGTGCCAGCCAGGTTATTATCGGCAAAAAAACACAAGCCATCGCCATTATGTAAAGCGATATCGGTATCCAGAACAAAGGATGTCTTATCCGCACTCACCACAGTCCCGACATATTGCCCCAGCGACTTTGGCGTATCGATAGAGCCTATTTTACGCGCCCTGCCGCCAATCCCGTAATCCGTATAGCCGCGGTTGAAGGTCTTCTCTGGGTCCGGTATAAAATTCATCCGCACCCTGCCGCTCGATGATTTTCGCATCCCTCTGGCCGCCAGAACCGCATCCAGTTTTTGTCGATAATGCCCCACCACATTCGCCACATAATCGGCATCCTTGAGCCGCCCTTCAATCTTGAAACTGGTAACGCCAGCATCAATCAGTTGCTCGATATATTCCGACAGATTCAGGTCTTTAATCGACAGCAGATAACGGTACTGAACCACCGTGTTGCCCGCTTTGTCTTTGAGGGTATAACGTCTGCGGCACGGCTGGGCGCAGGAGCCGCGATTGCCGCTGCGTCCGCCAATCGCATAACTCATATAGCACTGCCCCGATGCACAGACACACAAGGCACCATGAACAAAGCACTCCAGCTCAACGGTAGTTTGCCTGCGAATTTCGCGGATTTGGTCCAAAGTCAACTCGCGGGCAAGAATCACGCGAGAAAAACCAACCGCTTCCAGAAATTTCACCTTTTCCGGCGTCGCGTTATTGGCCTGTGTACTGGCAATCAATGGGATAGGCGGCAGGTCAAGTTCCAGCAATCCCATGTCCTGAATAATCAATCCATCCACCCC
>DLFY01000243.1 GCA_002482415.1 Phycisphaerales bacterium UBA7708 | reverse complement strand
CAGCAATATTGGGTTCTGCGGCACCGCTCCATGACGGATCGATCCATTCGATACCATAGCGATTGACGTCGCTTGCAGCCACAGCATAACCGGGGCTGTTTAAATCGATAGCCGTCCATTTACTGCCCACACAGTCGTATCCGCAGGCAGCACGTTCACCCGGAGCGAGTTCCGTCTGGTAAGCCCACCAGATTTTATTGGTTGTATTGTTGGGCTGTAATGTTATATCCCACTCAAAACTTCTGCTCCACAGCATTTTCCAGCCGCTCTGTCGCCAGGCAAGTTCTGATTCTTTGATAAAATAATTGTCCGGCAGTCCTGGTTCGGGTTTCTCATCCACAACCGTCAGCGGTGTGGCGGTATGATTGGCCAGCCTGGCTACTTCCACCGCAGGCAGATAACTGCCGGCCCAGACCGCAACATCATCCAGGGCACCTGTAAAGTAAGACGTATTGTCCAGTTTTGAGCCAATCACAAAATTGGCGGCAGCCAAAGGCATTTTGATTCCGGGGACACTGCCGGAGTAAATCTCCGCTCCATTGACGTACTTTTTAATGAATGCCCCGTCGCAAGTCACTGCCAGATGGTACCACGTACCCAGCGTTTTTTGTGCGGCGGTTTCAGTGCCGATTGCGATACGGTTTCCGCCGGCACCTGTCCAGCCGAGATAGTCATAGGCGTCCGGACTGCTGGACGCGGCAGAGGGATCCAGGGCCAGTTGGACATTGTAAGCTGTAGTATGCACCAGATTGGGATACAGGTTATTGAAATAATCCACCGCATCTCTGCGTACCCACAGACTGATGGTAAAAGCCTCCCCAAGATTGCTCAGGCCGGGCAGATTCGGATCGATGGCCAATGCATTGGGATCCATGATTACACGGTTGCTGTTGGCGCTGCTGGTCGAATTAGTATTAAAGCGAAGGGCGCTTCCAGTGCCATTATAGCCGGTGGTCCACTGGGGATAATTGGTTTTATTAGCGGAATGGAGAGTTCCGTTTTTACTATTGCCCGAAGAGTCTGTGACGGTCATGCCGCTGCCTTCATCGAATGCCCAATAACCGGCCAGATCTGCCGCCGCCATCGGCACAGTCAGCAGCAATATTGCATACACCGTCAGATGTTTCTTTGTCATCACAAAACCTCCGTATAATTTAAAGCGATAAAATCAGACCTGTTGTTGTTTATCCACCATAGATCAAATGGAATCGTATCCGCAATTACCAGACATTCATATTTTCATGCCCGGGATAAGGTTTGGCAAACTTCAGATATGCATCCCGGCCGGCCTCTCCCAAAATCAACTCTACATGGCCATCCACAAAAATTACATTGGCTTTGCCTTCGTTGCGTCTGGCAGCATTAACACCATGATACGTTGCAAAGTTATCGGTTGCCCCCGCCGGCTTGGATTTATTGGCGTTCATCCAGAGGGCATTGTCATTCAAAACGTTGACACAATACACTTTTTCCCGGTCTCCCTCCCGGTACTGAATAGGCCAGAGATTCTCTTCCGAGAAAGAAAAACACTGGCCCGGACTTTTCACGCGGGATAGCTTCATTGACATTTCACGGGCAAACATTTCCGTATTGCCGACTTTTTCAAGAGATTCCCAGTCAAAACCAAGAAACCAGTTCATCGAATAGCTGTAGGTCGGACCGAAGGGGGTGAGCATCGAATGAACAGAGGCACTTGGACATCCTTCTTTGCCGGCATGAATGGCGTTCGCTTTAAACACAGGACATAAATGCACGTCGTCATTCGACAGGTAGGGCCACAAGGAGCCATCCGGCATGTCTCTGTTGTTATGCCACATGCACCCTTTGGTCATAGCCGGGGCATTGGCGATGGTGTCCTGCCTGAAAAGCCAGGAGACCATAAACGGAGCCCGGTCTTTATTGTCTGATGCGTACATTTGCAGGGCTGGACCATAGTTTTTCAGGTTGGTAGAACAAATCAGGGTTTGTGCGGCGAGCTTTGCCTTATTCAGGGCAGGTGTCAAAATCCCCAGAAGTAAAGCAATAATAGCAATCACAACGAGCAACTCGATGAGTGTAAAACCAGTTTTATTTTCGGTCCTGCTCATTTTTGACTCCTCAATTCCATCCATATCTGTTCCTGTCCTTGCACCGCTGCTTTAAACCCACGATGCCATATTGCCACTATACTGATTGTCGGCTAAAATGTCAATATCTTTATTGCACAAACTTTTGTGCACGCTTACTAACGATATCGACAACAACCTCCCGAACCAATAAAAAAACGCAAAAAGACAAAACAAAGTTACGAAATATTACATTATTTTGAGATGCATATATCAAGATGTGCAATATCTATTAACGGCGCATCCAAGTCATGTTTTAAGCGATTATTTTGCAGGTACCGCAACAATTAAATAGGCGCAAGTCCCATAATAACAATTGTTTGTGATTATCCTGGAGGGTGGCAAATGCTACGGATTGGGAGCCTTCTGGCAAGTGTACATGGGGGCAAAAATATATTCCAGACGCTTGGAGGGGATATTTTTCTGCTTGAGGGTCATTTTTTTTCTGAGCATATTGACGGCCTCTCTGCCCATATCGGTTTCCGGCTCAAGCATGGCAGTGGCGGTCAGGCCTATTCTCAGGTGCGATTCTCCCGCAAACGTAATGATGGACAGGTCTTTGGGGATACGCAAATCCAGACGTGCCGCAGCGGCATAAACCGACGGGATGGAATATGACCAGTAGAACAGCATGGCGGTGGGTTTGTCCGGACGTTTCAGAACGGAATAGAATAAATCGATTTGTTTTTCCACAGAATCGTCGATTTTGTGGTCGGGTGTAATGTCATAGATTCCCAGCCCGGCTTTTTGCATGGCTGAAATGTAGCCGTTGCGTCTGTCCGCCACGCTGTGATGGGCATCCGGCTGAAGATCCTTAAAATAGACATTGCAGTAAGCGATTCGCTTGTGTCCCAGCTCAATCAGATGCTGCGTGGCTTTTTCGGCGGCCGAGAAGCTGTCTGAATAGACAGCATTGTAATCCATTTTATAATTCATCCACACCGTGGGCATCGAGGTGTGTTCAATGGCAGCCTTGATGTTTTCAGGCAAATCCTGATAGTAGTTGATAATTAATCCATCCGCCATCAGCGAACGAAAGATTTTGGGCAACTGGTGACTGTCCACCGTTTGTTCCGGAATATTGGATAACAGCAGGTGAGTGTCATCTTTTTCAAGATTTCGATGAATTTCATTGACCATGATCTCAGGCAGATAATTTGTGCCGGTTTGGTGGGTTGAACCCTGGTAGCTGCCCGCAGTGCCGCTTTGAAGCAGGGCGACACAGCGAAATTTGCCCTTTTTGATTCCCGCAGCATAGGCGTTGGGCAGGTAGCCAAGCGATTCGGCGATTTTCTTGACCCGTTCCTGGCAGGCCGGACTGATCCGGTACTGGCTTGCCTTGCCATTGAGAATGCGTGAAACGACGGATACATCGACCCCGGCAGAATAGGCTATTTCTTTAAGTGTTACCGACACCTGAACTCCTGTAAATCGGGTAGTTATACTGACTAATTGTTTGAAATTTATCCGTTCGTCACAGCGATATACAGCAGCTTCAACCGCTTGCTTCTTTTCTCGCGGAATAATTAATACCCTTTGAGTATATTCGGATTATGCAGGCATTCTACAGCTTTAAACCTGAGAATTCAAATATTTTTTGATTTTCGACAAGCTCACTCATTTTTAGAGGAAAACTATTGACGCCAATACAATAGAGGCGTACTATTCGCAATTATGGAGAAAAAGAAGAATAATACCGGTGTAAAACATTCATGCTGCGGCCTTGCTGCGCTGATTTTCTTTTCTATCCTTCTCTTATCCTATGTCGATTACATTGTCCTCGAAAAGATTTATCATCCCATGGCCGCCAAATACAACATCAACTGGGATGCGGAGTTTAATGCTGTTATTTTTGGCAAACAGACACCCATTCTGAGATGGCAGCTTGCATTTATGCCGTTGGGAATCATCTTGTTTGTCCTGTTGGGTATCGCAGCCAAATCCTTTCGTCTGGCTTTCAGTGGGATTCTCTTATTCGCTGCCGGATGGGAGGATATTTTCTATTATCTGATTCAGGGCAGATGGCTGCCGGCCGAGCTGGGATGGCTGGACTATTCCCCCCTGATGGGCCTGACACGGCATATTACTGCCACAGAACACGTAAC
>DLFY01000286.1 GCA_002482415.1 Phycisphaerales bacterium UBA7708 | reverse complement strand
TAATTTTATATAAATACCCTTTTAGATTTTGAACATCTCCGGGAATCGGCCTGGAAACAAAAAACAAGAATAAATCATTGAAACAATCATCGACGTCATGAGGGTCCGATAATGCATATCGAATGACAGACCGAATAAACACCTCATGCTCAGTAATGAGCTTGTGCGCAGCTTCAACCTGTTTGTGGACATCCTCTGTCCGGTCTGTATCTTTCGATAACACCTGCTGTTATATCCCGTTTTCTGGCATTTACAGAACATTAGATTACGTGTCCCAATCATAGTAAATCGTCTCAAAAAAATCAATTTAATAGGATTACCTAAATTGAATTTGCTCCATTAAGATAAATCCACAAAGGCCGAAATACGTGAAATCGCCTTGCACACCTGTTAGGGTAGAACCCTGGTTTTGCATTCGACCGGATTTTCTCCAATTCTGTATTTAAAGCCGTCTGAGAAAACCAAAATGGTGATAAGAAAAAAGAGATTTCCCAAAATTTCTTCAACTTTTCTTTATCTGGACTATCTCTACTCTTTATTATATGTTTTGTAGGACTATCGTATCATTGAATTGGACAATCCTGCGCCTCGACAAAACCACGCTGATAAGTTTCTTATATGGGAATAAAATGATTCGTTTTTTATAGATAAAAAAAAGCCGAAATAGAAGTATTCAAAGAGACATAAATGAATTATCTTCTACTTTTTCAAATTTAACAAAGACTTGGGAAGTAAACTTTATGGAGGAAAAATGAGCTTATTTCGCATAGGGTGCAAGCTGGCACTGATTGGTATTTTATTCATTTCAAATACAGGCTTTTCAGCATCTATTTTTATTAGAACAGGGCGTGACAAAGCAGCTGAAATTCAGCCTGAATTTACCGTGACCGCCAATGACGCCAGTGAGCCTGTTTTTTCAGACGTCCAGGATGATAACATTCAGTATCTCAGTCAGACCGGCCAGCCTCAAATACCGTGGAAGCTGATCACTGTGCTGCTGCCGCCGAACGCGGATTTATCCTCGGTGGCCGGACAGGTTATTTCGATTCAGTATGAGTCACTGGGAACTGGATGGACGGTGAACCCCATGCCTCCTGCGGCAACACGTGATGAGCAGAATAACGAGATTGTAGTCTGGCCTGCCGACAGAGTTATTGTGGATGGGAAAGATGTTGAAATCTATCAGGCCGATGCATTCTGGCCGTATGAGGAAACCCGAGTCGTCCAGGCCAGCCAGCTTCGCCAATGGCGGCTGGCGGAAATTGCAGTCCCCCTGGTGCGCTATAATCCGGTCACCGGTGAACTGCTCAAGCTCAGTTCGGCCGATGTGAATGTTGATTACAAGCGAAAAGCCCAGCCGGCCAGAGCCGGCCAGCTCAAACGCGACCGGCGCGGTCGGGATCGCGTCGGGCGTCTGGCCGTAAACTTTTCGGATGCCGCTTCCGAATATGAGGCCGCCGCAGCGGGTACCGACTCGTCTTCATTAACCACATACTCCACATCCGAATCCTCATTGGATGCCGCCGAAGCAGGTATTAACTCGACCGGCTATGCCATCATTACGACCAGCACGCTGAGAAACAGCAGCACCAAACTGGCTTCATTTATCACCCACAAGCAAAACCGCGGTTTTACGGTTTATGTCGTAACCGAATCCTTATGCACGTGTATCAATACCGGCGTCACCAGTGACGGATGGGGCGGCGGCACCGGCAGCACCAGTGCGGTCAATATCCGGACATGGCTCAAAAACAACTACCTGAGCAAGGACCTGCTGTACGTTCTGCTGATCGGCAATCCCAATCCTGATACCGGCAACGTCGCCATGTTCAAAAACAGTTACGCCACCTCGGAAGACGACTGGGCACCGACCGATTACAATTTCTGGTTCCTGGACAGTGATTCGGGAAGCGACCGCTACTGGGAAGTCATCGTCGGGCGTATCCCTAACTATGATTCCTCGGTGACGTACCTGGACAGCATCCTCCAGAAAACCATGGACTACGAGAACTCCACCGACACCAACTGGCGCCGCAATATTCTGCTGCCTATGGTTCCGCTGGACAGTTCCACCCCCTGCTATCAGCTCGGAGAAGAGATCAAAAAAAATCTGCTGGAATCCCGCGTTATTCCGTCGTATCGTATCTATGAAGACAACTATGATGCCATCCCCCCGCCGGAAGCCCTTTTGTCAGGTACCTCTCCTGCGAAGGCCTGGGCCAACGGACGATACGGCCTGGTTTCCTGGCAGACCCATGGTAACCAGGATTTTGCCGCCAGTGTCATCAGCAGCAGCGATGCCACCTCCCTCAACAATGCCTATCCCGCCGTCACCTGGCAGGGGTCGTGTCTGAATGCGTATGCTGAAAACAGCAACAATCTGGCCTACCGCCTTCTGCGGCAGGGAGCCGTTGTCTCCCATGCCGCCACGCGCAACTCGTGGTACTATGTCGGCGAAAAAAGCTTTACCAACACCAGCAGCAACGGCGGTTTTGCCTATAAATTTGCCGACCGCATCCTGCGGGGTGATACCTGCGGCGTGGCCCTCGGAACGGTTCGCCAGACTCTGACTCCGGGTCTCTGGAGCAATTTTACCCGCTATGTCATCTATGGAGACCCCTCCGTTCGGCTGTTCTATGATATGACCCATTTCACGGTCTCCCCCACGGACGCCTTTTACGCGATGAAAACCATGGGGCAGACCCCATCGGCAGTCAGTCGGACTTATACGATCAAGAATAATACCTCCTCGACCATCAACTGGACTGCAACGGAAACCGCGGACTGGTTTGATTTGTCCTCCACCGGCGGCACCATCGCCGCCGGCGGGACCGCAGCCGTCACCGTCAGCATTAACACCGCTGCAACCGAAACCATGCCCGCAGGTTTGAATTCGGGCAGCATCACG
>DLFY01000213.1 GCA_002482415.1 Phycisphaerales bacterium UBA7708 | reverse complement strand
ACGTGTTCGCGTGTGCTGGGGCTGGTGCTGACCAGCCGGAACAAGGGCAGCGATAATCCGGTGCCGCTGGCGGGGCTGCCGTTTCATGCGATTGACGGCTACCTCAAGAAAATGATTCTGGCCGGGTATAAGGTGGCCGTCTGCGAGCAGATTGAGGATCCCAAACTGGCTAAGGGGGTCGTCAAGCGGGATGTGGTGCGGATTGTGACGCCCGGGACGCTGACCGATGACATGCTGCTCAACGAGCGGGAAGATAATTTTCTGGCCGCGGTGTATCTGGGGCGGAAGGAAGCGGTGATAAGCTGGGTGGATATCTCGACGGGGCATTTCTTTATCCAGTCGATGCGGGATTCGCAGGTGGTGGATGAGTTGATTCGGCTGGGGACGCGGGAGGTGCTGCTGGCCGAGCGGCGGGCAGAATTGTTCGCCGGCGAGCAGAAAAAGCTGGCCGAACAGATTCGTCAGCTTTCCGGGGCGATTGTCAGCGAGCGGCCGGGCTGGTATTTTGACCCGTATGGCGCCCGGCAGAAACTGCTCAAGCATTTCGGCGTTTCGACGCTGGAGGGATTCGGGATTGCCGATGATTTTGAAGGCGTCGCGGCGGCGGGGGCCATTCTGGAATATCTGGACGAGACGCAGAAGGTCTCGCTGGGCCATATCCAGTCGCTGAAAAAGATGACCCGCACAACGTATCTGCAGATTGACCAGACGACGCTGCGGTCGCTGGAGGTGCTGCGGACAATGCGGAGCGAGGCGGCCAAAGGGACACTGTTGGACTGTATCGATAAGACGCTGACGGGGATGGGGTCGCGGCTGATGCGGTACTGGATTTGCATGCCGCTGTGCGATGTGGCGGCGATCGTCCGCCGGCAGGAGGCCATCGGGGAACTGGTCGAAGAGGATCAGGTCTGTGCGGAGCTGCGGGGGCAGTTGAAGGGGATTTTTGATCTGGAACGAATTGTTGCGCGTATCACGACCGGCCGGGCAGCGCCGCGGGATATGGTGGCGCTGGCGGCGACTTTGCGGACGATACCGACGCTGCGGCAGCGATTGGCCGGGTGCCGGTCGGAACTGCTGGGGGCGCTTGCCGGCGGCTGCGACAGCATGGACGAACTGGCGGATCTTTTGGAGCGGGCGATTGAGCCGGAACCGCCAGCGCATCTGCGGGATGGGGGTGTGATTCGCGATGGATTCGATGAGCGGCTGGACAAGTATCGGTCGATTTCGCGCGATGGGCAAAGCTGGCTGGCTCAGTATCAGCAGCAGGAAATCGAACGGACGGGCATTGCCAATCTGAAGGTCGGCTTCAACAAGGTCTTTGGCTATTATATTGAAATTAATCATTCGCAGGCCGACAAGGCGCCGGTTGATTATGTCCGCAAACAGACGGTGAAAAATGCCGAGCGGTACATTACCGAGCGGCTCAAGGAATACGAAAACGAGGCGCTGGGAGCTGCGGAAAAGGCGCTCGACTTGGAAGTCCGGCTGTTTGAGCAGCTTCGGACGCAGGCAGCGGGCTTTACCGGGCGGCTTCAGGCTCTGGCACAGGTCATTGCTCAGGCGGATTGCCTGGCGGTGCTGGCGTACCTGGCCCGGCAGAATCGCTGGATTCGTCCGACGATGACCGAGGGACGCGAACTGGTAATTCGCGATGGCAAGCATCCGGTGCTGGCGCAGATGCTGGGGGCGGAGTTTGTGCCCAATGATGTCCAGCTTGGCGTCGATGGGGCGGATGCGATGATTATTACCGGGCCGAATATGGCGGGCAAGAGCACCTATATCCGCCAGACGGCGCTGCTGACGCTGCTGGCCCAGACAGGGTCGTTTATCCCGGCGGCTGAAGCGATCATCGGTATTGTGGATCGGATTTTCACGCGTGTGGGGGCGGCTGATGAACTGGCCCGCGGACAGAGTACCTTCATGGTCGAGATGACCGAGACGGCCAATATCCTTAATAACGCTACCGACCGGTCGCTGGTGATTCTCGATGAGGTCGGACGCGGCACCAGTACGCATGATGGCCTGAGCCTGGCCTGGGCGATTACCGAACATATTGCCAACAGGATTAAGTGCCGGACGCTGTTTGCCACGCATTATCACGAACTGACGGCGCTGGCCGAATTGCTGGCCAATGTCCGCAACTATAACGTGGCCGTGCGGGAGTGGGCCGGTGAGGTGGTCTTTCTGCATAAAATCATCCCCGGCGGGGCGGATAAGAGCTACGGGATTCACGTGGCCAAGCTGGCCGGGCTGCCGAAGGATATTATCAAACGCAGCAGCGAGATTCTGGCCGATCTGGAAAGCACCTTTACACAGGAGGCCCACGGCACTCAATTAGCCAAGCACAAGACCGCCGCCGATGAGGACCTGCTGTTTATCCGCAAACACAAGACCGTGCTGGATAAGCTCAGGGAAATTGACATCAACCGCCTGACGCCGATTGAGGCGATTAACCTGCTGGGCGAGATTCAAGAGCAGATGGAGGGGGATTAAGGCGGTCTCTTGACGTTTTGGCGATTAGGCGATATAGTCCAGGGGAATAGGAGTTGTTATGTTGAATATTATCGATGGTAATAGGGAGCGATTGTGTCGGCAGTATGCCGCCTGTACATCTCTGGGCTGCCAGTCTTCAACTATTGGAAACCACCAATCAATACGGAACGGAGCTTTATGCTGTCTGATCAAAAGCGAGAATTGATTTCGGAAAAACGTCCGGGAGGGCTTTGGAGTGATTGGGTTATTTTTTGTATAATTCTCTCGGGTGTAATTGGTATTCGTTATTTACTGTATATTTCCGCCTATGTAAGCGTTCACTCACTTTT
>DLFY01000019.1 GCA_002482415.1 Phycisphaerales bacterium UBA7708 | reverse complement strand
CCGGCGGCCTGGGCACCATGGGCTTCGGCCTGCCTGCGGCCATCGGCGCCCAACTGGCCCGACCCGGCGAACTGGTCATCGACATCGACGGCGACAGCTCCTTCAACATGACCCTGACGGAACTGTCAACCGCGGTGCAGTACGAACTGCCCGTCAAGGTCTGCATCCTCAACAACGGCTACATGGGTATGGTCCGTCAGTGGCAGGAACTGTTCTACGGCAAACGCTATTCGTGCAGCTATCTGCAGAATCCCGACTTTGCCAACCTGGCCCGTGCTTTCGGCGCTGTCGGCTACACCGTGGACAAAAAGGAAGACGTCGCCTCGACCATCGACAAGATGATCAGGGAAACCCGGCCCTGTGTCGTGGACTTCCGCGTGGACCGCGAAGAAAACGTCTGGCCGATGGTTCCCTCAGGCAAGAGCCTCGACGAAATGAGCGGTCTGGATATCTTCGAAATGGCATAATTAGAATTCAGGAGAATAACGATGAAACATATACTCAGTGCATTAGTGCAGAATAAACCCGGCGTTCTGGCCCACGTCGCCGGCATGTTTGCCGCCCGGGCGTTTAATATCGACTCGCTGACCGTCGGCCGCACCGAAGACCCGACGCTGTCCCGCATGACCATCGTTGTCATCGGCAACGACAAGACCGTCGAACAGGTCCGCAAGCAGCTTGCCAAGATTATCACCATCGTCAAGGTGCAGGACTTCGCCGGGCTGGATGTCGTCGCCCGCGACCTGATGCTCATCAGCGTCGCCTGCCCGCCGGAAAAGCGGCCCGAAGTGCTGGCCCTCATTGAGATGTTCACCGCCAAGGTCGTCGATATCGCCACCAAGTATGTGATGGTGGAAGTCTCCGGCCCCGAAAGCAAGATCGAAGCCTTTATCGAGGCATGCCGGCCCTACGGCATCAAGAACATGGTCCGCACCGGCTCGGTCGCCATGCCCCGCCAGACCCGCGCCGCAGCCCAGGACGAAGACACCGGCAAGTAATCAGCCAGACACAGAAAATCCACTCAAGTCTCACAGGGGCGGCCTCAAAACCGCCCCTTCTTTTTATACTCAAATCACTTAACACACATTCAGCGGCAGGGAGAGGGTGAATGTACTGCCTTTGCCGGGGGTGCTTTGGACGGATACCAAGCCTTTGTGATATTGGACGATATGTTTGACGATAGCCAGCCCCAGACCTGTGCCGCCAAGCTGCCGGCTGCGGGCCTTATCGACCCGATAGAATCGCTCAAAGATACGCCCCTGATGTTCGGCGGCAATACCGCAGCCCTTATCCTGTACACAAATGACCAGCCGGTCGTTTTCAGCCGTCGCAGCAATCGTCACCTCCGAATCGGGATTGCTGTACTTGATGCCGTTATCGACAAGGTTCACGACCGCCTGCTCCAGCAGCGACGCATTGACCGAGGCCTTCAGGTCGGCAGGACATGTCATTTGAATGCGAATACTGCGTTCAGCGGCCTTATGCCGGCACAGTTCCACAACCTCGCCGAGAATCTCCCGAATCGAGCATATATCGCGCGGGACATGCACCGACTGGCCCTGCTGTTCCAGTTCGCACAGCAGCAGCAGGTCTTCGATAATCGAATTAAGACGGTCGGTCTGGCGGGCGATGATGCCCAGAAACCGTTTGGCGTCTTCGGGATTGTGAATCGCCCCATCCTGCAGCGTTTCGATAAAGCCGTGAATGGATGTTACCGGCGTCTTGAGTTCATGGCTGACATTGGCGACAAAGTCGCGTCTGACCTGTTCAAGCCGATAAATCCGCGTCATATCGTTGAGCACAATCAGCGCCCCGATATGGCGGTTTTCGCTGTCCAGCAGTGCCGACGAACGGACCTGAAGATAGCAATCCTGCCGCAGGTCGGCATCGGGCATCAGGATAAACTGCTCGGCTGAATTGGGCGACCGCAGGGCATTCTGCACAAACGTCTGCAGCTCGCTGTTGTGAATCAGTTCTCCCACCGTCCGGCCTGTCGTTTTGTCCGCATCCAGTTGCAGCAGACGAGCCGCAGCCGTATTGAGCATCAGGCACTTGCCCTCGGTTTCAAAGGCGATAATCCCTTCCAGCATCGCGGTAAAGACCGCCTGCTGCTGGTTCCGCTGCCGAGTTGAGGCCTCGATGCGGCGGTTCAATTCTTCGGCCATGTTATTCATTGCGCCGGCCAGTTCGGCAATTTCGCCCGGGCCGCCGACGTCCAGCTTGTGCGTCAGTTGTCCCTGGGCAAATCGCCGGGCGCCCTGCTGCAGCAATGCCAGCGGACGCGACAGGCGCCACGAAAAATACAGACTGACCATCGCCAGAACCACGGCAATCACAATCGCATAGCGAATCACCTGCTGTGTGAGCGAGCCGATGGCATGTTCAATTTCCACCAGCGGCATTGCAGTCCGCACCACTGCCGCCACCTGATTATCATGCAAAATGGGCACGGCAACATACATCATCCGCTGCCTGAGCGTGGTACTGGGTCGGCGCTCAGAGAAACCGACCACTCCGGTCATGGCTTGCTGAATTTCGGGGCGGTTCAGATGATTTTCCATCGCCTGGGGGTCTTTTTCCGATTCCCCCAGCACCCGGCCGGTCGGCTCAATGATCGTGACGCGGGTCTTGTTCTCCTGTCCGAGCTTCTTGCAGAGCGCATCAATCCCACTTAAGTTACCAGCCTGCAGCAGAGGCTCCATCGCCGAGCTGACCAGTCGGGCGCGGACCTCGAGCATCTGGCGGGTCTGCCGGGTCAGGTAGGCATCCACCAGAAAGGAAACATTCATCGAAAACGCCACGAGGGCGAGAATCGTAATCACCAGGTACGAGGGAAATATCTGCCAGAGCAATCGTCTTTTCATCAGGGCGCTTCCGTTGGGGTTTGTTCAGCTTTGGTCTTTCATCCGATAACCGACACCGCGAACGGTTTCAATATACTTGCCCGCGGAGCCGAGTTTCTTGCGAAGTCCGACAATCTGCACATCAATGGAGCGGTCGGTTACAGGATAATCCGAACCGTGAATGGCGTCAACAATCTGATAGCGGGTAAAGACCCAGCCGGGTCGGGCCGCCAGGAATCGCAGGAGGCTGAATTCGGTGCTGGTCATAGGGATATCTTTGCCCTTGACGGCCACACGATGCCGGCCGGAATCAATCTCGATATCGTGGATACGCAGGGTCTGATTGTCGGCAGCTTCGGCAGGCTGTTCCCGACGAAGCACCGCTCGAATCCGGGCCAGCAGCACGCGGGGACTGAACGGCTTGGTG
>DLFY01000154.1 GCA_002482415.1 Phycisphaerales bacterium UBA7708 | reverse complement strand
GATTTTCTGGTGTATGGTACGCTGGCCGAGATTTTTGGTCGCCAGACCGGTTTCAACAAGGGCATGGGCGGTTCGATGCACGCCTTCTTCCCGCCGTTTGGGATTTTCCCGAATAACGCCATTGTCGGCGGTTCGGGCGATATCTCTGTGGGTGCGGCACTCTATAAAAAAGTCAATCAGAAAGCCGGTATTGTCATCGGCAATATCGGCGATGCCTCCAGCGCCTGCGGGCCGGTGTGGGAAGGCATTTGTTTTGCCGCCATGGATCAATTTAAGAAGTTATGGTCTGAGCCTCATCGCGGGGGGTTGCCGCTGATTATCAATTTCATGAATAATTTCTACGGCATGGGCGGCCAGACCTGCGGCGAAACGATGGGCTGGCAGTTCCTGGCACGTCTGGGGGCGGGGGTCAATCCCGAGCAGATGCATGCCGAGCGTGTGGATGGTTATAATCCACTGGCAGTTGCCGATGCAATTCTGCGGAAAAAAGAAATTATCGCCAAGGGTGACGGGCCGGTCCTGCTGGATGTCGTAACCTATCGTTACAGCGGTCATTCGCCATCCGACCAGAGCAGCTATCGTGAAAAATCCGAAGTCGAGGCATGGCAGGCCCATGACCCGATCTCAGGGTTTGCAAAAGACTTAATCCACGCCAAGGTTTGTACGCAGGCCGATATTGATACCCTGCATAAAAGCATTGAAACAATCATCTATAAGGCCTGCCAAAAAGCGGTGGATTTGTCCATCTCGCCGCGGCCTGACCTGAAAAAGGTCAATTGTCTGCTGGATCAGACCATGTACTCCAACCAGAAGGTTGAGTCGCTGGATGTCAATCGCAAACCGGAAACATTAATTTCGATTGCCGACAATCCCCGCGTCAAGAGCCTGGCCGACAAGAGCCGCTCGGCGTATGACGCCAATGGCGTTCGTCTCAAAGAGAACAAATGCGTCGGTTATCGTGATGCACTGTTTGAAGCGATTCTGGATCGATTCTATGTGGACCCGACACTGGTTGCCTACGGTGAAGAAAATCGAGATTGGGGCGGCGCCTTTGCCGTCTATCGCGGACTTACCGAAGCCCTGCCCTACCATCGGCTATTCAACTCCCCCATCGCCGAAGGCGCCATTATTGGCACCGCATGTGGATACGCCCTTGAAGGCGGACGCCCCCTGGTGGAATTGATGTATTGCGATTTCATGGGGCGGGCCGGCGATGAACTGTTCAACCAACTGTGCAAATGGCAGTCGATGAGCGGCGGCCTGCTGAAGATGCCGGTCGTCGTCCGAGTTTCGGTCGGCAGCAAATACGGCGCTCAGCACAGCCAGGACTGGACGACGCTGTGTGCTCATATTCCGGGGCTCAAAGTGGTCTTCCCGGCCACGCCTTACGATGCCAAAGGCATGATGTACACCGCCCTGACGGGCACGGATCCGGTCATTTTCTTTGAAAGCCAGAGAACCTACGGCATCGCCGAAGAATTTGTCGCCGGCGGCGTTCCGACGGGGTATTATGAAGTCCCCTTCGGCAAACCCGCTGTCCGCAAGGAAGGAAAAGACCTGACCATCCTGACCATCGGCGCCACTTTGTATCGAGCCATGCAGGCGGCAAAACAACTGGAAACTCAATATGGACTGAACTGCGAAGTCGTCGACGCCAGAAGCCTGGTGCCGTTTGACTATACGCTGGTACTGGAATCGGTCAAAAAGACCCGCAAAATCCTGCTGGTTTCCGATGCCTGTGAACGGGGCAGTTACCTGCATACGATGGCGTCCAAAATCACCCAGTTTGCATTTGACGAACTGGATGCCCCGCCGGTGGTCGTCGGTGCCAAAAACTGGATTACTCCACCGGACGAAATTGAAGACTCGTTCTTCCCGTTCCCTGTGGATATGATCGATGCGATTCATGAACATATCCTGCCGTTGAAAGGGTATTCCGTCCAGCGGGCCTGTTCGGTGCAGGAACTCATGCAGCGAAGTGCCGATGGACTGTAATCAATAATGCATGGCCGGTTCGGCAAGGTGTCGGACCGGCCTTTTTTGTTTTATGGCCATGAATTCTCATAATGAAGTTGAAAATATTTTTCGCTATCTGCCGCTCAATCCCAAAGACCTGCACTGGGGACTGTATCTGACGGGCATCGGGCAGGCTTTCATTCCACAGGGCTGTGCCTATCCCCCGCCGGGACACCCGGAAGTGTATGATTTCTCATGGCAATCCGGCCGGGTGCTGCCCGAATACCAGGTGGTATTTATCAGCGAGGGTAAAGGCCAGTTTGAATCCGCCGCAACCGGCCACATCCAGATTGGCCGGCATGATTCTATTCTGTTGTTCCCGGGGCAGTGGCACCGCTATCGCCCGGACCCGCAGACCGGCTGGCGGGAACACTGGATCAGCTTCAACGGCGATTATGTGTGGCGACTGCAGAAACATCGCATCCTGTCGCCGGCCAGAGCCGTTCTGCATGTTCAGCAGGCAGACCTGCTACTGGAAACGCATCACCGCATCTGGCAGCAGGTGTCTTCGCAGCCTCTGGATAATTCATTTCTGCTGTCGGCGATGGCCATGGAGATTCTGGCCTTAACCCTCCATGAAATTCCCAGCCGGACAGACGAGGAATCCATTCCCGGATGTTCGGATTCTCTGGTCTCCGAGGCGCTTCGACTTATCTGGAATCACAGCTATCGCGATATCTCTGTACAGGATTTGGCGCGGGAACTATCCACCACCCGTCGCACGCTGGAACGCCGATTCGCCCAGCATCTCAATGCCACGGTCGCCGGAGAAATCACCCGCAGCCGAATCGCCCGGGCACGACATCTGCTGGTTCACACCACTCTGCCGGTGGAACACATCGCGCTGGCCGTGGGATTTTCCGGGGCCGACCGCCTGAGCAAGGTCTTCCGTGCCGCTGAAAAGATATCCCCTCTGGCCTATCGCAAAAAACATAACCGCAAATAAAAAGACCTCCACCGAAATGATGGAGGCCTTTGTGAAACACTACAGACTTTCAAACAGACTTACTTCAATTTCGTCTTGAATTGATACTGTCCGGATTCCAGCCGCAGCACAGCATAATCCTGAACCTGTTGTCCTGTAATTTCTTTGTGCATATTAATCGGATTGATGCCGGCTGCTTTATTCAAAGGTTTGCCGCTTTCGGTTATGGATTCCATCGATGCCGCCGGAACATACACCGTCGCCGTGGTATTGGCGGGGATCGTGATATCCAGCGTAAAGGTGCCTTTGTTCTTTTTCCACGAGGTTTCAATCTTCCCGCGAATCGAATCGTAGGATGTCTTTGCCCAGGTTAATTTCTCATCCAGGCATGGCTTGATGAGGATTTTCCTGTAGGCAACGTCATCGGCCTGAATGCCACCGAGATTTTCCACCATCCACTGATAGACGGCACCGAATGAGTAATGAGCAAAGGAATTCATTCCCGGATCGCCAAAGCCCTGCTCGGGGGTCCAGCCGTTCCAGCGTTCCCAGATGCTGGTTGCGCCGTGCTTGATGGAAAAGCCCCACGAGGGGAAGGTGTCATTGTGCAGCAGTCGGCAGGCTACATCATTGCGGCCGATTTTGGCCAGAACCAGCATCAGGTCCTTGGTGCCGATAAATCCAGTCGATAAATGCCAATTGCGTTTTTCGATTAACTCAACGAGTCGATTGGCAACGGTCTGGTACATCGGACAATCGACTAAATCGACTGCAATCGCCAGGACATAGGCCGTCTGTGTATCGCCTTTGATTTTCCCATCGGCGGCAACATAGGCTTTATTGAATGCCGCTTTAATACCCTGATAGAGTTCATTATATTTCCGGGCATCTTCCGTTTTGCCCAGCACTTGGGCGGCCTGAGCGGTCATTTTGGTGCTCAGAGCAAAATACGCCGTATAAATCACATCATTGGGCGTATTGTCATCGATATTCAGCCAGTCGCCAAAACAGTGGAACTGAGCCGGCGGCAAGAGTTCCGGGGTACTGCGATTTTTGCAGAATTCGATGAATTTGACCATCGATGGATACTGGCGTTCCAGTAATTGTTTATCGCCATAGACCTGATAAGCCGTCCAGGGACAGATGACGCCGGCATCCGCCCAGGCCGGACCGCCATCGCTTTCGGCCACCTTCAGCGGTGCCACCATCGGGAATTGTCCATCATTCCGCTGGGCGTCCGCCAGATCCTGAAGCCACTTGATAAAAAAGGCATGCACATCCGTATTCATCGCCGCGGTGCGGATATAAACCTGTGCATCCCCTGTCCAGCCGAGACGTTCATCACGCTGGGGGCAATCGGTAGGGATGTCGATAAAATTCATCCGCTGCGTCCAATAGATATTGCTATGGAGCTGATTGATCATCGGGGCTGAACACTCAAATGTGCCGGCCACCGGCGTATCACTGCTGAAAGCCAGGCCGGTGATGGTGTCTTTGCCCGGCTTGTAATTCAAGCCGGTAATCTCGACATACTGGAATCCATGGAATGTAAACATCGGTTCCCATACTTCCGTGCCTTTGCCTTTGCAGATATACACATCGGTGGCTTTGGCAGCACGCAGGTTGGTGGTATAAATGGTTCCATCCGGATTAAGCCGTTCGGCAAAGCGAAGCTGGACAGGCTGGCCGGCAGCGCCCTTGACTTTCAAACGCACCACACCGGCAAAATTCTGGCCCATGTTAAATACATAGGCTCCTTTGGTCGGCTCGGAAACCGAAACAGGCTTGACTTCTTCAAACACCACCACCGGTTCGGAGGGTGCCGCCTGCACCTGCGGGGTCAGTTCCGCACCCGTGCTGACCTTAGCCCATGCCGCATCCGCATATCCCGGTTCATTCCAGCCGGTCAGTTCTTTGGTTGCATCATAGGTCTCGCCCATCAGGAAATCCGCCTGCAGAATCGGGCCGGTTGTCCCCTTCCAGTCCGGATTGGTAAAGACATCCTGCGTGGTTCCGTCGCTGTATTCGATATGGAGTTGAGCCAGCAGCCGCAATTTCTGGCCGTAATGATTCCGTTTTTTTCCGTAACCGACATAGCCGGCATACCATCCATCGGCCAGAATTGCACCGATGGCATTGTCGCCGCGCTTGATGGCCGAGGTCACATCATAGGTGCGATAGTAAATACGCTTGTTATAGTCAGTCCATCCGGGGCTGAAATAATCCTTCGAAATCCGCTGACCGTTGAGATACAATTGGTAAATGCCGAATGCCGTGGTGTACAGCGTGGCCCGCCGGACCGATTTGGTCGCTGAAAACTGACTTCGGAGATATTGTGCCGGCGGAAGAATATTCGCATCCAGATCGACCTTTCCCCAGGGACGACAGCCGGCTTCGCCGATGACATAGGCCTTTTCCCAGCCGCTGTCGTCAAAATCCGCGGTCACCCATTTGCCTTTGGGGCCGGCAGCAACACGCCATGAATCGCCGGTCTGGACCGCAATTTTCTGTCCATCTTTTAATTCAATAACCAATGCCGCCAGAAGACCTGTTGGATTCGGGGGCTGGCCGTCATTGACGACGGTAAACGCCAGGGCATTCAAGCCCGACTTCAGCAGGGAGATGCAATCGACTTTTTGTGCCGAGGAGAAGCCCACCTCGGACCCGGCCGCTTTGCCGTTGACGTACAATTTCGCCTTATTATCCCCGGCCATATAACAGCTTGCACTCTGTATTTTGGATGTATCCGGCACTTGCACCGTGGTGCGATATCCAAATTCGACCGGCTGGGCGTTTCCGGTTTTCATGTCGGCAGGCCCGATCCATTTGGCCGTCTGGAATTCGGCAGGAACCAGGCTCGGCTCAATCGCCACATCACATCCCACCCACTGCGCCTTCCAATCCTGCGGCTGGAGCAAGCCCATTGACCACCGGGCCGGCGCACTCCACACAGACGGCTTGTCATTGCCATCCCAGACTTGGACCTTCCAGAAACAGCGCTGCATGGAAGTCAGAGGCTTGCCCGCATAAACCGCGCCAATCGTTTCATCCGAAGCAACCTTGCCGCTATCCCACAGATCGCCCTGGTCGGCAGCCAATGCTTTTTCAGATGCGGCCACGAGAATCCGATAGGCCGTCTGCTTTTGCCCGCGAGCGTCTGACTGAAGGATCCAGCTCAGTCGCGGCCGAAGGACATCAATTCCCAGCGGTTCAGTCCGGTATTCACAACGCAATTGAGCCGCCTGCAGAGTCTTCTGCAGATTCCCGGCTGCATACAAATCCCCTGTTCCAAAAGGATTGCAAACCGCCAATACAACCCCCATTATCACTGCAAATCTTACCATAGCATACTCCATCAATATAACATTACGTGTTCTTACGATCTCGCATCCACAGGGACGCCGTAATAAACCAGACTGCCGTCATAACCAGCATTCCGGTCTTAATCTGGCTATGGGAAATCTTCCCCGCCAGAAAGCAAATTGGAAGAAGAATCAAAACCGCCAGCGACAGCCATGAAATCAATTGAATTATTATTTTTGCCATGATGACTCCTGCTTTAACTGATTCGCTTTTGATAGATGCGGCTGAACAGAATATACAAAATCGCCATCACAAACCAGCCCGGCAGACTGACAAAATAAATCTCGATCCGCCCCGTCCAGACCAGCCAGCCGCACACGCTCATGGTAATCAGCCAGGCCAGCCCCGCCGCCCAGTTAAACACCGTGCCGGACAAGTCTGCATAATTACGCTGAAGGCCGAATTTTCGCATCAGCCAGAAATCCACAAAGATGACCGCCCCCATTGGCATCAGCACCATCCCCCACATCGCAACAAAATCCAGCAGCTTCATCGCCACAGCAGGAAACATCCCGGCCACCGCCGCGACTAAACCCAGAACCAGCGTCACTCGAAAACGTGAAAACGTCGGCATAATCGCCTGAAATGCCAGTCCGGCGCGATACAGTGTCGGATTGGCCGTCGTCCAACTGGCCAGGATGACGCATATCAGCCCGGCAACACCCACGGCCTGATACGTCATTGGGCCGGGCAATACATCGGTATTTTGCGGATTCTGATGAATTTGATAGGCATACAGCAGCGACGCGCAAATCCAGGCCAGAAAATGCCCCAGATACATCCCGGCGCCGGAGGCAATTCCATACCACGATTTTTTGGCATACCGGAAAATCGACAGATCACTCATCCCGATATGCCAGGCCATGTTGCAGAACCACGCAAAAAACATCACATGCCAGAATGTAAATTTCGTCCGGCCTTCCAGCGGCTGGCCTCCTTTCCAGATGGCCGTCCCGCACATCGTCCAGACATCACCCAGGGAATGAACGGAAGTCTGCGTGGCATCCAGAAATTGCTTGAACGTCACAATCCCGAAGGCCAGAAACATCAGCACCATCCACGGTGCGGCGAGATTGGCAATTTTCGCCACGGTACGATAGCCCGCGGCAGCAACAATGGCAACAAAAACCCCCACCCCCAGCACAGCGATAATCCAGCCGAGGCTGTTGGGGTACAGGTCGCCCAGGCCGGGCATCCGGAATTTAAACCAGACCCCGAATGCCGTCGCCGCAACCGTAATCATTGCCCCGGCCAGAATTGTAAACATCACCCCATTGGCCAGATTATAAATCGTCACTAAATTGCGCCCGCAGATTTTTTCAAGCTGATAATACATCGTCAGTCGGGCTCGCGTGGCAATCGGTGCACAAAACAGGGTCCAGCTCAGCACCGCCAGCAGATTCCCAACCAGCAGCCCCAGCAGGAAATCAAAGGCACTGACCCCGGCGGCAACAAACAAAGGACCAATCATCAGCTCCGTACCCGCGGTGTGCTCGCCGGCGAACATCCCCACAAAACTTTTAAAACCCAGCAGCGCCTTGTTCGGCACAGGCTGGCGTTCATATTCTCCGCCAACCCCTTCATCGGTTGTTTTGCTTGCATCGTCCGTCATGTTCAGGTTCCATGTATGGAAATCATCGAAACATAGACATAAAAAGCCTGCGATGGGTTACATCGCAGGCTTAGTTCATACGCGAAATTATTGAGCAGGAGTCTGCGGTACCGCTGGCACGGTCTGTTCGATTCCCGCTGGTGTGGTTTTGGACTGGCTCAGATAACTGCTGTATCCGGCGACAACAC
>DLFY01000010.1 GCA_002482415.1 Phycisphaerales bacterium UBA7708 | reverse complement strand
AGCGATACATTTAACGGTCTTTTGGGCAATATTTCGCCCTTGCAGCTCAATGTGCTGACTGTGGCCGGGGCAATCGGGGCCGGGGCTGCGAGTTATGGACTTCTGTGGTCTGTAATGTATCTCGGCTCACTGGGTCTGTATGCCATGATTCGCGCCTTGTACCGCCTGGTGGATGACAAAGAAACACCCCTGCCCATCGACGATAATTATGGTCAGCCGGAAGGCCGACACGTCAATCATCGCAATCCGCACCGCGTTTTTCCTGTGGTTTTCAAGCTGACGATCCTGATCGGCCTGGCGTTAATCCTGCTGAGCATCGTCGTTTGGCAGCTTACGGCCATTAAAATATAAAAAAATGGACTTTTTGGCCGACAGACTCTTGCAACTTCCGTTTTTTTCGATACACTGCTATACCTTGTCAGCTTAAGGCTGAAGGGTAGGTAGCTCAGTCGGTAGAGCAACGGACTGAAAATCCGTGTGTCGGCGGTTCAAATCCGCCCCTGCCCATTTTTCCCCACTTATGACATGCCCTGTCAGTCTGTGTCAACTTCTGATTATTAAACGACTTACGATTATTTCCATAAACAGGTCTATTTCTATCCATACTGTCAGATACTGACTGTTTATGCCTATCCAAGTAAGCTGCATTGTCTATTCGAAGTTCAGGCTCAGATAGAATTTTTCCCTATCCGGCGGCAAGTCCAATCCGTAGATACTATATGATTGAAAGCCTTATGTTGTGATGAACAGGCGGATTTATTATGTCTCTACAAAGATTTCAAAACCGGTGTTTGAATTGGCTCGCCCGGGTACTCTGTATGGGGTTGCTGGGCTGCAGTTCGGGAGTGCAGTCGGATCACGACCAGGCTCCGCCGCAAGCGTCCCATATTCAGAAATCAGGTTCAGAAAACACATTTTACTCCTTTAAGTTAAAGGATATTGACGGGTGGCCCATTGCACTGTCCCGATATGAGGGCAAGGTCCTTTTGGTGGTGAATGTAGCCAGTGAATGCCGTTTTACCAACCAATATGCAAACCTGCAGCGGCTTTATATGAAATACAGGGATCAGGGATTGGTTGTGCTGGGCTTCCCTGCCAATAACTTCGGCAACCAGGAACCGGGGACTGATGCGGAGATTAAGGAGTTTACCACCCACCAGTTCAACATTATGTTTCCCCTGTTTTCGAAGATCTCCGTCAAAGGCAAGACTATTCATCCGCTGTATCAATGCCTGACCAACCCGGAAACCAATGGCGAATTTGGCGGGCCTATCACATGGAACTTCAACAAATTCCTGATTAATAGAGACGGAAAGACGGTAGCGCGTTTTCCGTCGGAGATTGATCCCCTGGATCCTCAGATTACCGGGGCCATTGAGGCGGCATTGCGCTAATTCATCCAACAGATGAATCTTTTGCGGGCCGCATGTACATTAAGAGTCCCGTATATCCCAGGCTATAGAACGGACGACATTACCCGGTCCATCGTTCACAGAAGAAACAGGCCGCCTCTTCATTTTATAACAATCGAATCCCGGCCTCTTTGCATCGTTTCAGGGTATCATCGGGCCAGATGCTGGCTTGCACTTCCCCGATATGCATTTTCTGCAGGTAGAACATGCACAACCTGGACTGGCCGATTCCTCCTCCAATCGTCAGGGGGAACTCATCATTGAGCAATCGCTGATGCCATGGCTGTTGTGTCCGCTCAAGACAATTGCGGATTCTCAACTGCTGCAGCAGGCTGTTTTTATCCACCCGGATGCCCATGGAACTGAGTTCAAAGCCCCTCCGCAAAACCGGATTCCACACAAAGATATCGCCGTTAAGCCCCTTCTTGCCATTGCCATCAACGGTAATCCAGTCATCATAGTCCGGGGCACGGCCATCATGCGGCTTGCCATCCGACAGTTCCGCTCCTATGCCGATGATGAATACCGCCCCGCATTCCTGTGCTATCTTATCTTCCCGTGCCCGCGGGGACAGCGCGGGATACTTTTGGGCCAGGTCGTCGGCATGGATAAACGTTATCTCGTCGGGAAGCAGCGGAGTCAACTGGGGAAATCGCCGGCAGACCGCTTTTTCTGTGGATTGGATCACATGATATATTTTTTCAACGATTGCTTTCAGGAAATCCAGGTGCCTGTCTTCTTTGCGGATAATCCGTTCCCAGTCCCATTGGTCCACATAGACAGAGTGGATATTGTCCAGGACTTCCTGGGGTCTCAGGGCGTTCATGTCGGTATATAAACCTTCGCCCTGCTCAAATCCATATTCGGCCAGGGCCATTCGCTTCCATTTTGCCAGGGAAAAAAGACACTCGGCCTGGGCCATATCCGCATCCGGGACCTGGAACGAGACCTTTTGTTCAACGCCGTTCAAGTCGTCGTTTATGCCCGAACCCCTTCGTAAAAAAAACGGTGATGAAATTCGCTGCAGATTCAGCTCCCGCGATAACTGCTCCTCGAACGTATCCTTAATAAACTTAATGGCCAGTTCAGTTTCCCGCAGCGACAGGCTGGACTTGTACTTTTCGTCAATCCATAATTCCGGCATCTTCACCTCGTTGGTTTTTTAATCTTCGCACTGGTTCCGGTTGAACACGGAGTTCACCTTCGATTAAACGCCCTATTATATCTGATTTCTGCCCAAAGAGCAACACGTTTCAAAAGAAGCCTTTTTGCAGGGTGAAATTCTCCCAGTTTCATTTCATATAATTCACGGAATCCAGAAAACTGCCGGACGGTTCGTTTCCAAAACAGTCAAAAATGGCAAATTTTTCTAAAAACAGATAAATTAAGACGCATATTAAGGCCTCTGTTTCCCACAACACTCTCGGCATTGGTCGTATCGGTATTTTCCCCCCATAAAATACGGTGAAACTCTGGTTGCCACTCAGACTTTACAGGATATAATGGTCCTATAATAAGGAGAGCTAATATGAAAAGAACAGGACATTTTAATCCTGGAAAAAATAGGAACCCACTGCTAACCATCGCAT
>DLFY01000273.1:2984-3597 GCA_002482415.1 Phycisphaerales bacterium UBA7708 | reverse complement strand
CCGCATCATCGAAGTCGCCGAAGAAGAAGCTGCCGAAGACATCTACGCCATGGCCGGTACCGATGCAGAAGAATTGGAATCCTTCTCAGCATTCCATGCCGCACGGGTCAGAATGACATGGCTGCTGCCGTGTCTGTTGGGGACGGCAATTACAGCATTTCTGGGTCTTTATTTCAAGAATTTATTTATAGAATGGAATCAGCTTTATATTTTTGTCATGGCCTTTCTTTTTGCACCGATGATTGGGGCTATCAGCGGTAATGCCGGACTTCAGACCTCCGCAATTGTGGTGTGCGGCCTTGCCACCGGCGACCTGGCGGCCCTGCGAATTGGTCAGGTTTTCCTCCGCGAAGTTCGCGTAGCCCTTCTGGTTGCAGTCTGCTGCGGGATTATTGGGGGCTTACTCTGTGCTTATTTGCCTCAAATCATTTCCCCGCATCTGGACCAGGAGATTCAGGATGCGGCCAATTCGTCACAATCCAATCCAGCCGGCACCCCTGCGATTTATGCCAGGCAACAAACACAAATCGCCATTGCCCTGGGTTCTGCCATGTTTTCGGCCATTATGGTCTCCACCACATTAGGCCTGCTGCTGCCGTTTATTTTCCGCAGA
>DLFY01000273.1:0-2975 GCA_002482415.1 Phycisphaerales bacterium UBA7708 | reverse complement strand
CCCTCTGGTTACCACCGCCAACGACTCCATCAGCGTTGCTATCTATATGCTGCTGACCATCCTGCTGACCCGGTAAATCCCCGGATGTACCCTAAAAATTACCGGGGACTGAATGATAGCGGTTGACGAAAACAAGTCCTTATTGTATAATTAGTTATTCATTTAATCAGACCCTTAATAGCCATATTTGGGCATTCGGGGTCGTTTATTATTTTGGGATTTATCGCAGGTATGCGCAGGAGTCTTGTATGACTACAGGTCAACCAATAGACAGCCATGTCCACATGGACAAGGCGCCGGAGATCGACAAATATTTTAAGGCCGCAGTAAAAGCCGAGGCCAGCGATCTGCATCTCAAAGTCGGGATGCCCCCGATTATGCGAATCAGCAGCAAACTCAAAAAAACCACCGCCGAAGTCATGACCGAACAGCGTATTGAAGAGCTGGTCTTTGAAATTATGAGTCCCAAGCAGAAACAGTTTTTTATGGAAAACGGGGCACTGGATTTTGCTTATCAGGTCGGACCCACCGACCGCTTTCGTATCAACGCCTTCCGGCAGCGCAATTTTGTCAGCATGTCGGCCCGACGCATCAGCAGTAAAATTCCTCCTTTTGAAAAACTGCACCTGCCGCCGGTCATTGAGAAAATCTCCGAAGGAACCCACGATGGACTGGTCCTGGTGGTCGGTCCCACCGGTTCCGGCAAAAGCACCACCATTGCATCCATGATCGATTATATCAATCGCACCCGTGCCGCTCATATCGTAACCATCGAAGACCCTCTTGAATTTTTACACGTAGACCAGAAATCCATCGTTTCACAGCGCGAAATCGGAATTGATGCAACCAACTACGAAGATGCGCTTCGCAGCCTGATGCGACAGGACCCGGATATCGTGCTGGTCGGCGAAATGCGTGACCGGGAAACGCTGACTGCAGCCATGCGTGCCGCGGAAACCGGCCATCTCGTGTTCGGCACGCTGCATGCCAACAACGCCGCCCAGACCATCCAGCGTATTCTGGACTTGTTCCCGCAGGAAGAACGCGAACTGGCCCGATCCACGTTTGCCCTGACCATTCGCGCCATTATCAGCCAGCAGCTTTTACCCGGCATACGGCCGGATGTCACCCGTGTGCCCGCCGTCGAGGTGTTAATCCGCACTCCCATTGTTCGCAAACTCATCAGCGACGAACGGGAATCGGATATTCCAACGGCAATTCGAGCCGGTATTGGCGAAGGCATGATTGATTACACTTCCAGCCTGTGCAAACTGGTGGAAGAAGAATATATTGATTTGAAGGTCGCAATGGATTACGCCCCCAACGTCGAAGAACTAAAGATGGCGATGAAGGGCATTCGGACAACCTCCAGCGGAATTCTATAATCGAGTCGATATCCTTTCGACAGGATACCGGCTGTCGAAACAAAACGATATAACCCCAAACAGGAAACAGGTATGCAAACAAGTGTTTTGTCGGCGGTGGAATACGGCGGCTATGTCGCGCTTTACAAGTTGCTTATTATGATGATTCTTTTCCTGGCGTGGATGCCCCTGGTCAACTGGATTTACATGGACAGCCAGGCGGTACGGACCGATAAGCGGGTCTGGACGGGAACAATGACGATTACCGGAGCGGTGTCGCTGTGGGCATGGCTTCTGATTCCGGTCTTCTGGATTGGCTTTTTGATTTATGTCATCCTGGTCGGCGCGGTCGCCATAGCTTATGTCACACACCGAAACGCCCGCGTCGCTGAATTCGAAAAAGTACTGACAGCCGATCATATTCGCGGCATGTTTGTCAATCCCACCAAAAAACTGCAGAAAGCCAGCCGCGGCTTGTCCTTTGTGACCGCCAATAAGAATGAAGTTCCCCTGCCGGACCCCAAAAGCCCGGAATGCGAAGCCTATCAACTGGCCTGCGAAATCTTTGACGATGCCATCTGGCGGCGCGTCGCCCAGATCATCCTGACTCCGCAAAAAGACAATTATGCCATTATCTACGAAATCGACGGCGTAACCAGCCGCCAGAGCGAACGGTCCAAGGAAGAAATCGACATTCTCGTGCGCTATCTCAAGCAGATGGCCGACCTGGAACTGGATGAAAAACGCAAGCCTCAGCAGGGCTCGTTTTCAATTCTCAAGGACAATGACTGGAAAAAGAAAACCGCCTGGGAGGTCCAGACCGCCGGCTCCACAGCCGGTGAACAGGTGCGGATTCTCAAACAGGAAGATTATACCGCGCGCAAGCTGACTGAACTGGGATTGAATGAAAATCAGTTTGAGTCGATCCGTTCTCTGCGGGAAATGAAGCAGGGCCTGATCCTGGTGTCCGGCCCGGCCAAAAGCGGCGTCACCAGCACACTGTACGCCCTGCTGGGCAACCATGACCCGTTCCTGAACAATATCGTCACCCTCGAACGTAAAAAAGCCGCCGACCTGTCGAATATCACACAGAACGAATATACCCTCAGCGACACCGGCACGACCACCTTTTCCCGCAAATTGCAGTCTGTTCTGCGACGCGGGCCGGATATCGTTGGCGTGGCCGATACCGAAGAAGATATGAGCGCCAAGCTGTGCTGCGCAGGGGCCGCCAAAGACGGCAAGATTATTTACGCCACCCTGCAGGCGACCAGTGTCATCGAAACCATGGATAAGTTCATGAAGCTCGTCGGCGACAAAAACGCCGTAGCCGACGCACTCGAAGCCATCATCAATCAGCGGCTGGTACGGATCCTCTGCCCCGACTGCAGACAGGCTTACAAACCCAATCAGGCCCTGTTCAAGAAATTCAACATCCCCTCGGATGAAGTGGATATGTTCTATCGGCCCGGTGAAATCGAATACGACAAACACGGCAAACCGATTATCTGCGAAAAATGTCAGGGCACAGGGTTCTACGGACGCACCGGACTGTTCGAAACAATCCGAATCACCGATGATCTGCGGCAGATTATCCGGACCGCAAACACC
>DLFY01000180.1 GCA_002482415.1 Phycisphaerales bacterium UBA7708 | reverse complement strand
GATTTATTCTACAACACGAACCAGCCGTTGTATGCCAGCGGTCAATATATTGGTACAGGAGGTTACTCCGGTGGAGCACTTCAGATCAATCTGGGAGGTATCAACAATACCGTCATACTTGGGATGTCCGGGGGCTGGCAGACCACATTTAATCTCACTGAACCGACTACAGTGAAACTGGCCTTCAGGTATAATCTAACCCAGACAGCACATTATGAAAATACCGAGTTTAGTAATATGATGCTGTCGATCGACAATGCCTTAATCGGGACGGCTACGACGGATTATGTCAGACGAATCACCGGTAATGGAAATGGTGGAGGTATTATTACCACAGGCTGGCAGCTCTATGAGACGATTCAGACGCTGCCTGCGGGTCTCCATACCATAAACATTGGTGGTTACAATAACAGGAAGAATTCCGTCAATGAAGAAACGACGGTATTAATTGATGATGTATTGCTTGTGAGGAATTAAATGATCTCGCTTCGTTGGAATATATTATCTTCAGCTTTAATTGCTTCGATCATGTTGATGGTTGTCGGCTGTGCCGGAAACCGTAAGGATACGGCAATGGCACAGCCGGCAGCATCTTCGACTGCGGGCGTCGATGCAAATGAAAATGAAAAAGACCTGGCTGTCCGTCAACTCCGGGGAAAAGCAGGGATTGAAGTTGAATCGATTCGCCTTAGTTCAGCCGGATATATGCTGGATTTCAGGTATCGTGTTGTGAACGCGTCCCTCGCAGTTCCCGTTATGGATCGGACCGCTGTATGTTATGTGATCGATCAGAAAAGCGGCGCCAAAATGATTGTACCGGCACCCCCCAAAGTCGGGTCGTTGCGGCAAAAATCAACAGCCCCGGTGGAAGGCAAAATATATTATATGATGTTTGCCAATCCGGGCCGAAGGATTCAGGCCGGTGACAAAGTCACGGTGGTGATTGATACGCTGGAAATACCGGATTTAACTGTGCAATAGAGGATATCTGCTGTGATGCGTATTCTGCCAGTGTGTTTTGTGTGGGTGCTGGTTGTGTCGGGCGTAGATGCTGAAATCCGACGGGAGCACGAACGAATTTCGGAATCGCTGCATGAGCGGCTGCGACAACTTGCTGCAGGCGAAGAGATGGCGATACTGGTTTCGCTGAAGAATACGTTCGATGCCCCGGCATATCGTGTGAAGTCAGCCATACACAAAAAACAACTGCTCATGGATTTGAAAAACCGTGCGGAACGGGACCAGAAAAACCTGCGGCATTATTTAAAACAGCAGAAATCAACTGATGTGCGTTCTTTGTGGATTAACAATACCATTGCGCTTCGGGCAGACCCTGAACTGATATCTCAGTTGTCAGGTTTTCCTGAAGTTGAAAGCATCAGGGCCGATGATATCATTCACCTCGGTGATCTTCCCTCCGGTCAACCGGGCTCCCCCCAATGGCATCTTGATGCCATTGGGGTCCCGGTTTTATGGGCACTTGGTTTGGATGGATCAGGAGTGGTTGTGGCCTGTATGGATACCGGCGTGGATCTGAATCATCCTGACTTGACAGGGCGATGGCGGGGGGGGCCAAACAGCTGGAAAGACCTCTATCAATCTTCACCATTGCCGTATGATCCCCTTGGCCACGGCACGGCAATCATGGGAATTATGGTAGGCGGCAATTTTGGCGGAACGGCCATCGGTGCAGCTCCAGGGGCTCAATGGATTGCGGTCAGGATATTCGATGATAACGGGGATGCACCATATAGTAAAATCCATGAAGGATTTCAGTGGCTTCTGGACCCTGACGGAAATCCTGATACGCAGGACTCACCGGACATTGTCAATAATTCCTGGGGGATGCACTTCGGTGTCAATCAATGTATCAGCGAGTTCCAGCAGGATATTGAGATTCTGAAAACGGCGGGTATTGCAGTTGTGTTTGCGGCCGGCAATTCAGGGCCGCTTCCTTCGACCAGCGTCAGTCCGGCAAACAACCAGAATAATGTTTCCGTTGGAGCCGTCGGTGAAACAGGATTGATCGCTCCATTCAGCAGCCGCGGTCCTACTCCGTGCAATGATGAAATATTCCCTACACTTTCGGCTCCCGGCGTCAATATCAAAACAGCCGATTTGACCGGCGGAGGTGCAATCCCTGATTCGTATGTGTATGTTTCCGGAACATCCTTTGCGGCGGCGCTGGTGTCCGGCAGTATGGCTCTGCTGATCGGAGCAATGCCGGACAAAGATATTAATCAAATTGAGAAAGCAATGATCCTCTCGGCTTCCGATGCAGGACAACTCGGGCCGGACTATCTTTATGGTCATGGAATGATTAACGCAGTAGCAGCTTATGAATTTCTGGCCTCACTGTGTATCAGTGATTTGGATCAGAACTATGAGGTTGGATTGTCTGATCTGGAACTCTTTGCGGCCCAGTGGATGATGCCCGGGTGCGAAGCATGTCAGGGTGATGTGAATCAGGACGGTGCTGTGGATTATTTGGATTTTTATATTTTATCAAGGCAATTTGGAAATAATACTTGCAGGTGAATCAAATAGTGTATAATTGCATCATACAACCTCGATCCTTTCACGATAAAAATAGTCGAAAGGAGGTAATTATGGACCAAAATGTATCTAAAAGCAGGTTGATATTGTCTTGTATGCTTGTGATTTACTGCAATTCTTCCGCTCGGTCAGAAACAATCACGCCTTTAGCGATTATCCCTGAACACACGGCAATTACCAGGTATGAAGGAACGCGAACCTGTGTTCAATGCCATGAGGTCGAAGCATTGGAAATGATCACTTCTGCTCATTATCAGTGGACAGGTATGGCACCTTATGTCACCAATGTCCAGGGCAAAGTTGGGAAAGGCGACCGGGAATTTAACACCTATTGTGGCACCGTGATTACTTCCCGGCGGATTGCCTGCTGGTCTTGTCATGCCGGCCTGGGGAAAACACCCACTGGTGAATTGAATATGGAACAGATAAACAATATCGATTGTCTGATGTGTCATAGTCAAATGTACAAACGCAAAGCCGTACCGCCATATCCTTCTGCGGATATTAATCTGGATCGTTATGTAAATGTGAGTGATTTGGCTCTTTTATCCCTGGAATGGCTGAAATCAGGATGTACACCAATGACCGGATGCAATAATACAGATTTGGCCGGCGGAGGCAGCATTAACTTGCTGGATTTCCAAATCCTCGCTATGGAGTGGTTGACCTGTACCGATCCTGCAGGCTCCTGTCTTTTTCAATGGACTGAAACGCTGACTTATCTGGATTATCAGGGTATTTCGCATAGCTGGACCCTTCCTGCAGAAAATGAAAATGGAGATTTTCAATATGGACCCGATGAAGCAGCTATGGCAATTGATATTGTGCAGGCAGCTCGAACGGTTCATTTACCCACACGAGAGACTTGTCTTCGATGCCATGCGTATGCTGCTGGAACCGATTGCGGAAAACGAGGGGATTTAGGTACGGCAAGCGTATCTCCTCCGGTTGAAGTGGATATCCACATGTCGGAGCAGGGGCTGAATTTTTCCTGTCAGAGGTGTCATAACTCAGTGGAACACAAAATTCTGGGGCGAGGGTTGGACATCCGGCCCAGTGAACGGATGGAAATTATGACCTGCTTAAGCGGTGGATGCCATTCCTCCGCTCCTCACAAAAATAGCCGGCTGGATACACATACCTCTCGAGTTGCCTGCCAAACCTGCCATATTCCGACCTTTGCCAAACTGAATAGTACCGAAGTGGAAAGAGACTGGACCCATCCGAATTGGGCTCAGGGATTATTCGGCGGGCAGGGAGGATACAAGCCGGAAGAAATTCGTGATATGCTCCTTATACCTGCTTACCAGTGGTATGATGGTACCAGCCGTGTTTATGTTTTGGGAGAAGTTGCGACGCTGAATGCCAACGGCCAATATGAATTTGGGGTTCCCAATGGAGNNTATCTCAAATTCCGCACGACATGATGCAACGGGTGTTATTATTCCACATTCCACATCTGAATTTTTCTTTACCGGCGATTTCTCACGCGCGGTTCAAAAAGGGATGGAATTATCAGGTATGCAAGGCAGTTGGACATTGGTTCAGATACATACGTTCCAAACCATCAACCACGGCGTGGAACCGACCTATAATGCCCTGAAATGCGGACAATGCCATGAGTCCTATTCCGGTGGTCCTGAACGGATGAACCTGCAGGCGCTGGGGTATGTTTTAAAAGGAAATGCCTCTGTTGTGTGTACTCAATGCCATGATCCCAAGGAAAACAAGCCATTTGATACAATCCATAACAAGCATGTATCTGATAAAAAATATGACTGTTCCTGGTGCCATACGTTTTCCCGCCCGGAAAGAAATCTAACCATGCCGTAGGCGTTAAGCCGATTGCACCAGGGAGTACATCAGAATGTCAATAAATCAATTAATCCGATCCAATCTGTGTCAGGTTGGAATGCTGTGCTTGCTGTGTTCATGGAATATGGCTCATGGCGCAATTCTTGCTGATTCTGTGAATGACTGGAATACAGCCTTTACAAACGATGGGACATTAAATCAGGNNGGCGAATTGGGGTGGGAATATGGCTATATCAGCAATTTTACCGGAATGAATGGGATTTATTATGGCTGGCACCAAAGTTTTTTTTATTGGCAGAAAGACAGTGGCATTGTAATCTTCTGGCCGGCCGGACAGATTCCTCCGGATGTTGCCTGGGGGGAGGGAGGGGATTCCACAGGGTGCCGGCCTCCGATGCACTGGGCGGATGGGGCCTATTCCTGGGCTGGAGGGGATATCTATAATCGATGGGCGGCAACACGCCGCTGGGTTAGTGATTATACCGGAGCCGTGGATATCACAGGTACTGTCGGCAGATATTTCGATCCCCTTCAAGTACTGGGATGGGATATCCTGTTTGCCGTTGCGATCAATGCAAAAACCCTTGATGCTCCGGCAATTTACACCCGCTACCTGGCCTGGAATGATGCAAACACGTATAATTTTATTATTCCTGCAGTTCCCCTCAAACAGGGTGATACGGTTGATTTCCTGTATATCCCCATGACAGGCAATGCAAACAGGAGTTATATCCGCATGAACGCCGTCATTCGTGAATCGACGGACTATCAAGGGTGTGATCTGGATGGGAATGGTATTATCAATCTGGAAGATTTAATCTTTTTTTCTTCTTATTGGCAGAATACAGATTGCGGCGACAGCAATTGGTGCGAAAGAACAGACTTAAACTTTGACTGGAAAACAGATATTGCAGATTTATCCATATTTGCATCCGAATGGCTTGGCCGGACTTATCCACGAGGAGATTTTAATTACGATTATCGAGTCAATTTAGAAGATTTCGCCGCCTTTTCACTTCGATGGAGGGAAACGGATTGCGAGATGGATAGCTGGTGCCAGGGATGTGATATCAATCGTGACCGAACCG
>DLFY01000116.1 GCA_002482415.1 Phycisphaerales bacterium UBA7708 | reverse complement strand
TTGTGATTTGGCGATTATAGATGTCGAAGACCCCTCTTTTTATGAGGATATGGTCCCGCTGGAGCTGGGCGGAATCCCTCGGGTCAACAGCACCGTGACCACCTGTGGATTTCCTGTAGGAGGACGACAAGTCTCTATTACTAAAGGAGTTGTGTCGCGTATCGAAGTTGGAAACTACAGCCATACCCAGGCCGATATGCACCTGCTGGTTCAGACCGACGCGGCTATCAATCCCGGCAACTCCGGCGGGCCGGTCCTTCAAAACGGAAAAGTCGTCGGTGTCGCATTCCAGGGTTTGCAGACTGCTGACAATATCGGATACATGATCCCCACAACTGTTATACGGCATTTTCTCAAGGATATAGAAGACGGGAAATATGATGGATTTCCCTCCCCTGCCGTTGCTGTTTTCGAAGGACTGCATAATCCCGCATATAAATACTATCTGAAACTGCCAGCCTTTGTTGAAGGTGTTGTGGTGCTGCTGGTTCAGAGAAACAGCACTGCCGAGAAAATCCTCAAATCCGGCGATGTTATCACCCAAATCGACGGTTTCAATATTGATAATGATGGTATGATCAAAATTTACGGCCTTTCACTTAACTGGGCTGAGGCACTTGAGGCCAAACAAATCGGCGAATCAGTTGAAATCACCTATTGCAGGGATGGCAAGCCTAACAAGGCTACTATGGAAGCCGCTCTGAATTTGCCTATTCTGCCCTGGAGCCTCCAGTTTGATAAAAAGCCGCAATACTTTGTATATGCTGGACTTACGTTTACACCGCTGAGCCGAAACTACCTGCAGACTTTCGGGAGAAACTGGCTTACCGAGATCCCATTTACATTGCGATACTTGTTTCACAATTCCATGGAACTCAATGAGGACCCAAACCGGCAGGAATATGTTGTTCTGTCCGAAATTCTGCCTGATGAAGTGAATACGTACTGCAATCCGTTCCTCAGCCAGGTGGTTGAAAAGATTAATGGCCAGATGATTTATTCGCTCAAAGATGTTCAGGAACAGCTTTCAAAAACACCCGAAGGCGGCTGCCATCAGATTCAATTCCTGAATAACGACATGCCTCTGATTCTCGATGCAACCAGGGCTATTGAACGACAGAAAGCCATTCTTGAACAATACCAGGTCACTTCCGATGCATATATTGAGGAATAACTTATGAAAATATTACACACTCTGATTATCAGTACTGTTATCGTCGTTTTAACATCCTGTGCCAAAACTGAAAAGAAGACCGATGCGATAAGCACCTCGGAGAAAATGAAAAAAAGCCTGGTGAATCTGCGGATTTCCGTTGGCGGGTATGAGCAGTTTCAGCCATGGAAACAGCGAGCCGTTGCCCAGCAATCCGGGTATGGATGTGCGGTTGGTCCTTATCTGATTCTTACCACAGCAGACAATATAGCAAATGCAACTATAGTACAGGTAAGAAGATATGAGAATAATGAATGGATTTCCGCCGCGGTTAAATCCATCGATTATGAGTACGACTTATGCCTGCTGGAGCTGGACCCGAACACGGCCGGGCAGCCTTTAGTGCCCTTGCAATTTGCGGAACAATATACGCAGGGCCAGGAGCATTCAATCTATTGGTTATCCGGGGCCGGGCATTTGACCGAGGCCCGGGGTATTCTGGATCGCGCTCAGTTTGAATCCAATCCCGTTTCGTTTACAGACAATCTCTATTATATACTTACCAATCCATCTCGTGCAACAAATCAAGCTGAGGTCGTTTGCTGCCAGGATAAACCCGTGGGTATTGTCGGATTTTCCGACGACACCGACTTGGGTGTTATCCCGGCCGAGATGATCAATCGATTCTTGAAGGAGTCACAAGAGCCTGTGTATAAAGGATTTGGCGTTCCTGGATTTCGTATATCCGCCCTGCTTGACCCAACGATTCGCAAACACCTGAAAATGCCCGAAGATATGAAGCACGGTGTTTATGTCAGCAAAGTACATGCTCTCGGGACTGGATCAAAAGAGCTTAAAACCGGCGATGTGATTCTATCGATAGATAATTATTCTATTAATCCGTACGGGCGATATCTGCATACTCANNCGACCGTATCGATCTGGATTATCTGATATCACAAAAAAAACCGGGCGACACATTGGATTTTCTTGTCTTTCGTGACGGAATGCAAATCACTGTAAATGTTGAGGTTAAGAATTTTGAGGTGGAGCGGATGCTGGTGCCCTACTATGAATATGGCAAGCAGCCGTCCTATTTAGTCACAGGCGGATATGTGTTCCAAAAGCTCACACGAAATTACTTTGCTTTGTGGGGCGACAATTGGTCTGGCAAAGTTCCGCCCCATTTGTATCAATATTATTCGAATCAGGCGTTTAATCCAACTGATGAACGTCAGGATATTGTGATTTTAAGTTATGTATTGCCCGCCCCTATCAATCAGGGATATCAGGACCTCGGCAGACTCGTCGTAAGTACCTGGAATGGAATGAAGATACGTTCATTTGAAGACATCCTGAAGGCCCGCCAGTTAAATCCTGACGATCCTTTTGAAGTGATTGAATTTGAATTGAATGCTCCTAAGGTCGTAATTCCACGACAAAATATTGTGCAATACGATGCACAAATTGGACAGATTTACGGCATTACATCATTAAAGAATATATAATATATACTACATACACATATGGATAAAAAGACTGTTTCACGTGAAACAGTCTTTTTTTATGTTTTTTCTTTGAACTGATTGATTTAGAGGGGTCATTTATTGTCAGATTCATAGATATTCATTTCTTTTCTTGTTTCACGTGAAACAATTTCAAGAATCCGCTGGTTTTTCTATTTATCTTTTGATAAAACGTCCGAAAAGAAATATAGAGAGAATGGAGAGAAAATACCATGGATAATAAGAAAGTCAAAAAGCCTCATTTGGGGCGAGGGCTTGAGGCCCTTCTCGGCTCAATCACCTTTCCTCCCGCTGCGACAGTTTCAGAGCCTGAAGCACCAGTGAGCGAAACGAAGCCAAGTTTTCCTCCTGACAAGACCTTGCAGGAAAGCACCAGAGAACTGGCTGTGTCACTGATTGAACCGAATCCATTCCAGCCCAGATCGGCCTGGAATCAGGAAGAATTAAACAGTCTTGCTGAGTCGATTCGGCAAAATGGCATCTTGCAGCCTGTGATTGTGCGTCCGACTGGGGACCATAAGTATGAGATCATAGCCGGTGAACGCCGGTTCAGGGCGGCGCAACTCGCTGGATTATCGGCTGTTCCAGTGATGATTCGCCAGGCTACAGACCAGCAGATGCTGGAATTAGCTCTGGTAGAAAACATCCATCGCTCCGATTTAAACCCTGTTGAACGGGCAAAAGCCTATCAAAACTACATTACAACGTTCAATTTGAACCAAACCGAGGCCGCAGAACGCCTTGGAGAAGACCGTTCGGTGGTCGCTAACCATCTTCGTATCCTGGATTTACCGCAGGATATCAAGGATATGCTGATTGAAGGCAAACTCTCGATGGGGCATGCCAGGGCGATTTTAGCCCTTCCCACAGAGCAGCTCC
>DLFY01000098.1 GCA_002482415.1 Phycisphaerales bacterium UBA7708 | reverse complement strand
CCATCATACCCGGTTCATTAGTACGTCCGCCCCGACGGCCGGGCTGAGGCTGAGGCTGCATCTGAGGCATTCCCCCCATCCCCCCCATTCCCCCGGGAGCAGGACGGTTGACATTCCGGTTTCGCTCGCGTTCGGCGGCACGGCGATCACGCTCTTCCCGCTGTTTCTGCTGATCCGCTTCGTCCATGAGCTTGCGGGATTCCAGGGCAAACTCCGGCGGCAGCCACTTCAATGAAGAACTCAAAAATTGATACGGCTCCGGCTGAAGAATATTCCTGATGACCGCCGCGTTTTTATACTGATTTAAAAACAGGGTAACATCCCCGAACGTCATCTGCTCGGTAGTCAGCGGCAGATCTTTGTACATCTTTTGATAGGGATCAATTCGCGTAAACGGCACGGTTTCCCATTCCCCCCACGAGCCGTCGGATTTCTGAATCCGACGCTGCATCTCAATCCGCGCAAAAACCGGCTCGGCGTAGGTGGGATCTTTCCACTTGGGCATCAGACGCGGTCCATTGAAGCTCTGCTGGAAGTTGTTGGACAAAGACTGCAGATTAATACGAGCTGAAATGGTAACCACATCGAGATCTGCAGGCTGGCTTGCAACTGCCCCATAAGGCCGTTCAGGGCTGACTTCCTCGCTGGGCATACGCACCGCACCGCGAGTGGAGTCCACCATAATCTTCTCCATCGCCGGAATCACGGGAATGGCATACATGCGATCTTCCGGACTCTGTTCATCGCCCGTCGGACCGGAAACAGGCCAGTTGGCCGCGATGGAAACTCGGGATACCGAACAGGTCAGGGACTGGGTTAATTCCGCGGTTTTATTCTGATCATAAGGCCTTGGCTTGGCCGGCCCCTGTAATTTCTCCAGAATCTGCTGCGACTGCTGCTGATTGGAACGATCAATCTCAGACGGACCGTATTTGCGCCCCCCCACCGTCTTGCCATAGGGATTGCTCAGCACAAACGCCCACAGCAGGTATAAGCCGGCAAGCCCTGCCAGTCCCAAAACAAGTTTATCCAGATACTGGTCCAGAAATGATCCTTTTTTCTTACTCATATACGCTTATCCTAATCGAAAATCTCAGCTCTTTTGAATCCTTGGCCTATTCGCCCCGGCTCCCGGCTTACTGCCGCAGCAGGGCGAGATTACGTCAGTTTTACATCCCGAGACCGCCCGGCATCATCGGGGTTCCGCCTCCCATGCCATCCGGCGTCGCCGTCGTTCCCGCCGCCTCCTGCCCCAGAGCCTTTTTGACCGGGGTCGGCTTGATCACATCATACCCGTTGCGGCTGAACACATACTCACAGACCAGGTTCAGACGAACCACCGCATTCTTTCCATAACGGTAATACGCATGAACCGCATCCTCCTTTTGAACCGGCTCTATCTCAAACTGCAAAATGGTGATCTGGTTGTGGGCGGCCGTCTCCTGCTTTCCCTTCTCAAGAAATCCTTCCCGGAAGGTATGGGGCTTGATACTGCATAGTTCCTTCATAAACGGAGCGGTTGCTGATGAATCCACAATGATGGCAACGGCAAAGTGCACGACGTCAATCTGGTCATTGCACACACGTCCCGTCCAGGCAACCGGCAGAAAAGGACTTGAGGTTTTCACATACATCGGAGCATCCAGCATGGACATCCCGCCGGCATACCCCTGCATCCCGCCCATCGGTTCCATGCCCATCATCCCAAAACCCATCGTCTGCGGATTGATCACCTGAACCGGCCCATTGAACTGAATTCCCAGCAGACGCTTGACCGGCGATGTGGACACTCGGGTTGAATTGGCATTGAGTGTCTCAATGGTCTGAATGATGTCCTCGTAAATCCAGTAGGCAACCTGCGAAGACCAGCAGTTCTGCAGCGATTCATCAACGGATTTATAAACAAATTTTTCCCAATACCCATACCAGTTCAAACTGCTCGGATTGGCATAAATCGAAATTTCTTCGGCACGTTTCAGACACACCGCATCCACCATTGCATTCATCGAAGCCCCGGGACCTGCAGTCGGCGTCACAAAGCCTCCTCCCATCAGTCCCCCGCCGGCCGCCCCTGCGCCGGTCTGGCTGCGAATTTCTGCATCGCTGGGGGCATCTTTGGCCTTCATGCGAATCATCAGTGATTCAATCGCCGCACGGTAATCCCGGGCAAACACATTATACACCTGGGCGGACTTGTCGGTCGGCTCGGGGAAAATCACCGGGTTATAGCAAATCAGTTCGCGCTGGGAAGCTTTCGTCATCAGGCTGTCAACCTGGTCGGCATCCTGAACATATTTTTCCAGGTATTGCATGTCTTCCTGGGCCTGGGCCTCGCTGGGAACCGAATCGGCAGCCGAACGAACACGGCTTGCTACCCCAACGCTGTCCTGCATCTTCTTGCTCACCGACCCGCCAACCAGCATGGTCACGATCAGGATAATCAGCGTCGCCACAAGCAGTCCAATGGATGGAAACAGCGCAGAATACTTTTTCACCGAGGTCAGCTTGATATTCTTCAGTGACCCGACCAGCTGTTTGAGATCAATATTTTTGAAATCGATATTCAAGTTTTTTGCCATGTTTAGCACTCGAAAAAAAGTTAAAACCGGTTACATAAATCCGCCGCCCATCGGGGATCCGCCAGGCATGCCCGTCGTATTGGCGGGCTGTGCCGCTTTCGGAGCATCTTTCCAGATAAACTTCGCCTTAATCCGGAACCAGGAATCCCGCTCAATGAATTTGGGTTTACCGAAATCATATTCGATGCGTCCCAGATCCCTATCGGTCCAGTTGGGATTGGACGCGATGTCCTGTTCGGTAATGATATCATACACCTTGCTGATTTCCTCGCCGGTCATGGGATCTATCAGCACTTTTTCCACACTGATCCGATCCATTCCTTGCGTTCCTCCCGCCGGCCCCATTCCCATCATTCCCATTTCCATGGGCATCATGCCTCCGCCCATCGGCCCCGGCATGGCTCCCGGCGCCGGTGTCTCCGGGATCGGAACCCGACGCACTTCATTCAGAATGCCGATACCCGCCGGCTGATTCTTCTGCACCCCGCCCATCATTCCGGATGACCCGGAGGCTTCAACCGTACCCCATTCCACCTTGAAATGGGTGGTATCATTTTTATTAAACAGCTCGAAAGGAGAGCCTTTGATGAATTTACCAAGATTCTCAAACCGGGTAATCATTCCCCATCGGCTCGGATCCGCAGCGACACCGGGCGGATCCAGTAAATCCGTGACCCTCCGATAAGGACTGTAACCTTCAATCAAAACCACAAAACCGGACTTGGGAGCCTCGGCAGGAACTCCTGTCATATCCGGCCCCATGCCGCCTCCCATCATCATCGGGTCTCCCATGGGAGTCATTGGCATCCCGGTCATCGTCCCCGGCATCATCATGGTCGGCTGATTGAACATCGTCGTCTGTCCAGGCTCCGGAAACGCGGCCACAGACAAATCTGCGGCATACTGAATCATGACCCGGGTTACAAACACCTGCTTGCGCTGCGGACGGGGAATCGACCGAATCGTCTGGACATCACCTCGCACAAAAGCCTCAAATAATGCCGTCTGATCGGGCGTATTCGACGCGTTCGGCAGGCAGGCAATCAACTGCTCATTCAGGGTCGGAAGGATATCGCGATAATTAAACAACTCTTTTTGCTTCTGAATGCGTTCGTCCAGGGGCGCTATTTGATTTTGTGCCTCCTGAACCTTATCAATCGCCGCCTGGGCCCGCGACAGCACCTGCGACACTTCGTTTCGAACCGGGGCATTGGCATTATATTGCGTCAGGTCACGATAAGCCCGCCCCAGCCCCAGCAGAGCAATCAGGGCCAGGACCGCCGCCGCAACCGTAAACATGCGGGCTTTGCGGCTCCACGCCATCGTGCGGGCAATCTTCCGGGGCAGCAGATTCGCCATAATCTTGCCCTGCCCGGTCAGTTGAACGCCTAATCCGTAAACAACGCCGAAATCACAGATATTCTCATGAAGCTTCGCCGACGACACCTCGGAGGAAATTTTCAGCTTCTCAAACGATTCCGGCTTGACCACGTTCAATCCCAGCGACTGCTGCAGATACTTGGTCAGCCCCTGCAGCTTCATCCCGCCGCCCAGGGCGATAATCTGTGAAAACCCTTTATCCCGCCCCGCACCGCTGCTGCTGTAAAAACCCAGACTCCGCTGCAGTTCCCCGCTCAGTTCCGTGTAAACCGGCTTCATCGCCGTATAAATCTGACGCATATACTTGCTCATCGGGGCAGTCCGTTTGAGCTTCTCGGCCTTTTCAAAGTCCAGCTTGAACGCATCGGCAATCGCATGGGTAAAGGTATTGCCGCCGATGCGAATACTGCGCTGCCAGACACTGTCTTTGGTGCAGATCACCAGCGTCGAATTCTCAGCCCCCATATCCAGGATCACCGTCGCCTTTTGACCATTGCCCCCCACATCATCCCGGTCATACAGCAGATAATTAAATAAGGCCATCGGAGAAATCTGAACACAGGAAACATTCAGATTTTCTCGCGTAAAATGGTCCATAATTTCGGCAATCAATTCATTCTTGATGGCAAAAATACCCACTTCCGCATCCGGACTGTTGGTCGCATCCATTTTCTGCCAATCCCATTCCACTTCATTAATATCGAAAGGGATTTGCTGGACAGCCTCAAACTGGACAATTTCTGGTATCTTTTTGGGTTCTACAGGGGGAAGTTTGATAAAACGGGCAAAGCTGTTCTGACCTGCTATGGAAATAGCAACCTGGTCTTTCCCGATATCATTCTGCGACAGAAACTGCCGGAGGGTCGCCGCGATGATATCGTGCTTTTCTTTGGGATTGACATCCGACCCCGACAGGATTTTGCTGTGCTCGACATGGTCAAAACCCACCACCTCGATCCCATCGTCGCTCGGCCGCACACGCAGAGCCTTTAAGGAACAGGTTCCAATATCAATCGCCCATACACCACGTACAGATGAAGCCATTAGCGCTTCTCCTGGAAAAAAGTTATGATTCCATCATCGGCCCGGAAAAACACTTGCTCTCAGGCCGGTTATATACGTAAAATACCGCGCTCTATGAAGTTTTTTACGATCCAGACGCTCGGTTGCAAAGTCAATCAGTACGAAAGCCAGCAGATTCGACAGCTTCTGCAGGATATCGGTCTTGCCTGCGCGACCCCCGGCCAACCCATCGACCTGGTCATCGTCAACAGTTGCTGTGTCACCGGGACCGCCTCAGCCAAAAGCCGACAATCCCTTCGCCGTCTTCATAGCCTCTATCCCAATGCCAAACTCATCCTGACCGGATGCCTGGCCGCCGCGGACTCCGATGAACTCAAAACCCTCTCCGCCAGCGACGTCCGTCTGGTCCCCGACAAGGATAAAATCGCCCTGGCCGTTCAAGACCTGTTTAATCTCGCATCCGAATCGGGTCTGCAAGGCCTAAGTAAACCACTAAGTCCAGATAAAATCAAGGATAAAAACTCGCTGCCTGCCGCAGAACACGACCACCTTGAACCATTAAAGAGCTATACCGGACAATGCCGGGCGTTTTTGAAAATCCAGGATGGCTGCGATGCTTTCTGTTCCTACTGTATTATACCCAAAATCCGCACGCAGGTTTGTAACAAGGATGTAAAAACCGTCCTGACCGAGGCCCAAAACCTGGTTCTGGCCGGCCATAAGGAAATCGTCTTATCCGGCATATTCCTTGGCGCCTATGGCCAAAATACCGCCCGTCGGAAGCATTGGGACCCCGAAAAACGCGATTGCCTGGCCGATTTACTCGACCAACTGGCCGCCGTTCCCGGCCTGGCACGCATTCGCCTCAGTTCCCTCGAACCCGCCGACGTTACAGACCGCCTGCTGGAGGTTTTCGCCAAAAATCCCAATATTATGCCCCATCTTCACCTGCCCCTGCAATCCGGCAGCCCGGCAATTCTAAGAAAAATGTGTCGCCAATACTCCCGCGACGACTTTTTCAGTGTTATCAGCAAGGTTAACGCCGTCCTCGACCGCCCCGCCATCACCACCGACATCATCGTCGGCTTCCCCGGCGAGACCGACGACGACTTCGCCGAAACCGTGCAAACCGCCGCCAAAGTTGGATTCTCCAAAATCCATATCTTCCCATTCAGCCCCCGCAAAGGCACCCCTGCCGCCAAAATGCCCGGCCGAGTCAATCCGGCCGTCATCAAAGCCCGCACGGATGAATTACACAAACTGGATACACAATTACAGGAACAGTTCCGTCTCCAATTCACCGGTCAATCCGTCAGTGTCCTTGTCGAAACCCTCCGCCCCCCTCGCGGCCGATGCGAACGCTATTTCATGGTGGACCTGTCCAAACACCCCAACGCCCCCACCCTCCGCCGCGGCGACATCGTATCTGCGATTGTCTGATTTTGACAAAAATTCTCTTGTGCTTGCTAAGTGATTGTTGTACACTATTTTCATCGTTTTTTGGGAAATAGGAGGTTTTTATTCGAGGAGAGTAATATGAGAACGATTCTGTCTTTAACGCTCAGTATTGTTGTTATGGTCATGTCGCAGCCCGCTTTTGCAGATATCCTCTACAGCCCGTCAACCGCCAACGGCACCATCTATCGCTGGGGCTGGTATGACAGCCTCGGCATCATCCCCGAGTACGTTGACGAAACCACCTACCAGACCCACTGCCAGACGGCCTATCTGTCCGAACACGTTCTGCCCGAACGCATCACAAACTTTGCCTCCCAACGCGCCGTGATTGAATTCCCCATCGCCCAGTACAGCCAGGCCGACATCCAGCAGGCTACGCTGACTCTGTATTTCTACCAATCGACCTTCACCACCGCGGAGGTATCCGGATTTACCGTCTTTGGATTCCACACCGCCGGCAACGGCCAGGTGGACAGCACGGATCGGGACGGCCTCATCACCCTCTTTCAAGCCCCCGACACCTCCGACTGGCAGCCCCACTGGATCACCATCGACATCACCCTCCTCCTCCGGCAGGCCGCACAGAAGTCATACCCCTGGATTCGATTCAGCATCCAGGCCGATTTGGCCGAATGGAGCGACACGTCTGACATCCTCATCGGCATGTCCGAAGACCCCGCCGGCCACGCTCCCTATCTCCAGATCATCCCCGAACCGGCAACCCTGACCCTGTTCCTCCTGTCCGCCGTCTTGCTCCGACGAAAACAACTAAAATCCAGCCAAGAACCTTAAGTCAGGATTTTAATCCTTAGATTCCAAGGGTGTGTACAATTTGTACCCACCCTCACTGAGGCACTTTATGGTTACATTCAATTGTCGTCTTCAGCTATTAAAACAAGTGAATACTTGGTTCAAATCAACTGTCCGAAAAAATCGGACAACTGAAACACTGCATTACATACAATCGGCAATATACAAAATTGAGCAAGATAATCCTGAACATTTTTTTATGGGATATATTTCTATCCCCTTGAATTCTCCACATAATATGGTATAATTCCCCAAAACCAAAATGAAAATACCAAAGGGATGCTTGGTGAAGGATTCAATAATTTCAATCTGTCATAAACACGAATTTAATTGAAATAGTCTTAAATTTATTTTTCATAAGGGGTCACTCATGGCTATATCAACGCATATCGTAATACGACAAACCGATAAAGATATTATAAGCAACCTTGTCGCGATTTGTTCAGATTTCAAAATAAATGGACATATTCATATAAACACCGAGCTTGCGAATATGAAATATTCGCCCAACGATTTAATCACAAACAAAGAATACGATTCAATCAAACAAGATAATTTTTCAATAAAAAGCATATCTTTTCGAAACTCAGAACCCAATGGAAATACAAAAAATTTCATCCCTCATATTACTTATGACAGAAAAGACCACTATGATAACATTACAATAGAGTTGAATAACAATGATTTCCTTTATTCAATATACACTCTAAACACATTACAAAGATATTTCACCTTTTATAACCCTGTTCAAAATTTAAAAGAAACCATAGGGCCTGCACTTGGCGAATTATTCTCAACAAGAGAGCAAGCTCTTCTAAGACTCGAGGGATTATCGCAAAGATTGATCGAGGAAAATGAGGCATACAGAAGAAAACTTGATGCAGAATATGCTAAAAAGGAAACGGTTTTAAATCAGAAATTTGACGAAGCACAATCGGAACTAACAAAACAAGAAGACCAGCTTCTTAAAAAACATGACGAGAGAAAAAAAGCATTAGATGAAAGAGAAAAACGTATTGACGATCGAGACAATTGTCATGTAAGAAGAGACTTGCGGAATGACATAAAAAAAGAACTGAAAGAACGAAGTATTAAATTTACGCTCACTCCCTCAACTACACAAAAAAGATGGCCTGTTCATGGTGTTTTTGTGATTTTATTAACATTCCTTTTGAGTATGATAATTCTGCTTCTTGAAAAAGCAACGGGCAACACTGATACATCGAAAGGAACTGTTTTCAATAATATCTTCCCAATAATTGAGCTTTCAATCCTAACCATTTCATTTATTGTCACATCTATATTTTACATAAAATGGATAGACCGTTGGGCACAACTACATGCAGATGAAGAATTTCGTCTTAAACGATTAGAATTAGATATTGATCGCGCCAGTTGGATTGTAGAGATGGCTTTAGAATGGAAAGAAGCAACTGCTGCAGGAGTAGAAATCCCCAGAGAGCTCTTAGACACATTAAGCCGTAATCTGTTTAGTGACAGAAATTCTGTAACACCAACAGAACATCCTTATGAAAAAATAGCTAAGACCCTACTCAATGTATCCGCAGAAGCCAAGATACCTATTCCTGGAGGAGGTGAACTCCGAATAGACAAAAAAGGTCTAAAAACTTTATCAAAAGAAGCTTCTGATTAATTCCCAAGAATAGTTTCCAATAGATGAAGGGAGTCATATTTCCTTATGCAAGGCTCATCATAATTTCTGCAAACTGAATTTGATTTGGATTAAACCATGGATTCAAAAAAATCAAAAGACCAAAGCTATCAGAAAGCCTGCAAATTGGCTTTCATCAACGGAAAGTGGGCACTTGCCTTCAAAATCTGGAAAGCACTGGCTGATGAAGGCTGCATGGACTCTTTTTACTATACCGGCCTCTGTTACGACTTCGGCTGCGGCACAAAAGCCAATCGAAAAAAGGCCCTTGAATATTATCTCCATGCCGCCGAATCAGGAGAAGCCGTAGCACAATACAATGTGTATATGATGTATCGTGACGGTCAGGGCACAACAAAGAATCTAAAAAAAGCAATCCTATGGTTAAAACAAGCTGCACATCAGGGAGATCCCCATGCCCTGCGTGACCTCGGATATGCCTATCATGAAGGCCAGGGGTTAAAGAAGAATTACAAGCTGGCCGTAAAATATTACAAAATGGCCGCCATCAAAGGCGACCCAAAAGCACAATGGAATTTATCGCTGTGCTACCAGGATGGAGTTGGGGTAAGCAAGTCCGACCGATGGAGCCGACATTGGCTCATAAAGGCCGCCCAGGGCGGGCACAAAGACGCAAAAGAAAAAGTCAAACGATTGAAACTAAAGAGCAAATCCACCTCATGAGCTAAACAATGCATGAATTGCCACGATCCTAAAAAATCATAGATCGTGTAAGATTGGTGTAAAATTCTGTCTTCCCACTGAAACTTTCTCGATTTTCAGGTGTCACAATAATATACTGAAGAGCAGATGGATTATTTCGATGACATGCCGTCTGCAATATAACATTTTATCCAGGAAGGACTTATGTATTATTTGATTGCATTGACAAAAGCCGCAATTCGCCTGCGGGCCGGAGGCCATTACAGCATCGCCGCACCAGATCAAACACCCCAAACAAGGAGTTGAGCCATGTCTTACATGCTTTTAACGATAACCCTGCTCGGTTTAATATTTCTGACTGCAAGCTGCAGGAAAGAAATTCCCTCTGATCCCAATTCTGCCGGAGTCACTGTAACAACGGTCTCATCCAGAGGATTTTTATCACAGGAGCAGATCAGGCAGCAGCTTCAGAAAATCGCACAATCCACAAGACCCAAAATACAAGCCCCTGGCGCAATGTGCTACAGCATTGCACTTCCTCCTCAGTACGCTGAATATGTTTGTCCCAAGTGCGGTTCAAGAACACAGCATTACAGCCAAAAACAAAGTCCTTTAAATAAGGAAATCATTTATAATGGCAAAGCAATCTCTGCGCTGACCTATGAATTGGATGCCTGCAGACGAAAAATAAAACAAGTCCCCAAACTGTCCGTCGAACTGGATGAATCGCAGTTCTGCAAACACTGTAGTCCCGACATTGAAACCCCAAGTTTAATCTTGATTATCCATTACCCCGAAATGCAAAAAGACCATCGGTACGAAGGTGTAACCAGCCAGGATTTGGATTTGTTAATTCACTTTCTGAAAGGCCATAAAAAATACAACGATGGAATGGATGATGTCGCCGTCAAAGACCACCTTGAGCAGCTTGAAAAAATAGTAGGAGTTGAAATCAACAATGCCCAATAACGACAACAGCAGCTTTTCACGACTGGCCCCTTCGTTTCTGCCATCCACTGCCGTATTGGAGATGACCTACCGCTGCAATCACGGGTGCCTGTTCTGTTCCTGCCCGTGGTTCGACGACCGGGGGACGTTTGATATCCGGACGGAAATGTCCGCAAACCAGTGGAAAATCCTGATCTCGCGCCTGTGCACCATGGGCGTCGTCAATATCGCCTTCACCGGCGGCGAGCCGCTGCTCAAGGAACATATCGAAGATATCCTCGTCCATGCCGCCGGCTGCACCACCGAACACATCGAGTCCCAAAACGGCCAACTGGTCAGCCGCTCCGCCCCACCGAAATTATTCCTACTGACCAACGGCAAGATCCTCGACAACCGGATTCTGGACCTATGCGCCAAACATCAAATCCATCTGAGCCTGTCGCTGCCGGGCCTGAAAACATTCACGTATCATACCAACGGCGGCGATCCGCACAAAATTCTCGATGGATTCAAAAAGGCCAAAGACAAGGGCATCGAAACCACCGTCGGCGTGACTGTCACCGGCCGGAATATCCACGAGCTTTACGAAACCATCGCCCACGCCCTGATTGCCGGGGCCGATGACCTCCTGATGAACCGCTTTCTACCCGGCGGACGCGGCCTGCGCTATGCAGACGAATTAAATCTGAGCCGCCGGCAAATCCCCGAGATGCTGGATATCGCCGAATCGGTTTTGAAAGAGGCCAATCGCAGAGGCCACGTCGGAACAGAGCTGCCCAAGTGTGTTTTTGACGCCGATAAGTATAAAAATCTCCAGGTGGCAAGCCGCTGTTCGGCGGCCCGTGATTTTTTTGTCATTGATCCTTCCGGCTTCACGCGGGTCTGCAATCATTCCCCCATCCGCCTCAATCACATCGACCAGCTCGAGCAATTGAAAACCCATCCCTACTGGAAGCAATTCGTCCAGAAAGACTATCTGCCGCAGATGTGTGCAGGATGCAATCTGAATCCGCACTGTGATGGCGGCTGCCGCGAAGCGGCTCATATTCTCGGAAACGACCTCAAAGCCCCGGACCCCGCCCTCGTCTAAGCTATCACAAATAGGAATTGGCTCTGTGGGAAACAGTGTGTTATTCTGATCCCGAAGGGATCATCAGTTTCAATAGGGGTAGGGATAACGCATTGATTTGCATTACCCCCCCCTCCGAACCGTGCTGGCGGATTTCCCGCACACGGCTCTCCAGTT
>DLFY01000042.1:2173-2843 GCA_002482415.1 Phycisphaerales bacterium UBA7708 | reverse complement strand
TATCCCTGTCTCACAGAGTACCCCTGGGCGACCGCTTCGTCCATCAGCCCGGCAGGGCCTTCGGTCAATAACTGCTTCCAGGGGGGGCAGGCCAGAGGGTCAAAATCCCGCCATAACGTATCCAATTGCTGTTTCGCCAGGTTGCCGACCACCAGCCCGCTGCATTGCCCGCTGAAGATATTGCCATAGGGGTCGATATGTACCCCTTTGGCCCCGAGAATGGCCTGCAAACATGGGTTCTGGATATAATCTGTCCATGGACGTTGGGGTAGCAGGTCTGCCAGGCAGAATGCCGCACGTCCGGTTAATCTGCAGGGATCATCGCAAAGCGCCTGGCGATAAATAATCTGTTTTTCTGAATCGCTTATGCCCGAAAAGTTAACAGGATTCTGTAAATACCGCTGCCATCGGACCATGACCCGCTCCGGGCCGAGTACATCCTGGGCAATGGTTTGAAGGTGAATTACTTTCTGAATATCGACAAACTCCTGATGGAACGGATCGCAGCTTATTTTGAGCTTTTCCATGCCGTTTTCAGCCAGAAAACACAGTTTTTCACGGATATCAGAAGTCTGGTTTGCCCATGAAGCGTTCGTTTCGACATATTCAAGACCTGTAAGACCTGCTTTATGTGCCTGTTGGACGATCTCTGCCAATCGGTCAAACACGA
>DLFY01000042.1:0-2166 GCA_002482415.1 Phycisphaerales bacterium UBA7708 | reverse complement strand
GCCTCTTTACCTGCCAGACGTACAAGACCTTCCCATGCCCCCAAAGCGATATCGGCGGGCATTAGTCCTTCCTGCTTCGGGTCGCAGCAGTAGTAACAGAATGCACAGGCGGCGCTGCATTTGTAGGTCAGCATCAGGCCGGCATATCGCCAGACCTTCAGCTTGGCCTGCTCCCGGCCAATGTGCATATTGTACTGATTGTCTAAAATGTTCATCATTATTTAGTTGTGGTTCCGTGCGGGTACACAATAAAGGGAAATTGTCGCCACCCGAAACTATTATAAAAAAATTTTTTAAAATTTCTATTTTTTTGCACCCGCCGTGGTTTTTTTCTGTGAAGTATTTTATTGGACGTGTTGATTTGTTCACTTTTTCCTGGACTACAGCTTGTGGCAGGCTGGCCTGATAATCAATTATGTTGTATAGGATTATTTTTTGATTTTAAGGAATCGTCAAGATAGATAATTCAAGAAAAATCGAAATCTCTTCCGATAAGCATACTGTAAACAAGGATGTTTATTGAAGTTAACCCAAGGAGTTATAGATGAGTAAGAGGGAATTAATTGATTGTATCCTCGAAATCAACCGGACAGCCAAACCGGAGTTTTTGGCACAATTTTCAAGCGAAGACCTGGACAAGTATCTGGAAAACCTGCTGGGGATTGAAGTCGAAGATTACGCTCTTTGTGCATAATCTCCGGTTTGCTGCGGACTGACAGGTCAATTCCGCAGAAATCGACTGAAAAGGCATTTACCTTTGAGGCTTGCGAGCCGTGGAGGTAAATGCCTTTAGTATTGGCAGAATAAGAGGTTAAGAGCTTTATCAGGACATAAAAAAAGGTATCCGTCGCGAAATCGGATACCTTTTGTTGTTGATGGAGCAAGCGGTTTATTGCGGATTTTCCGTCGGCTGAGCAGGAGCTTGTTCGGTTCCATTTTCAGCAGACTGTTCTTCGGCGTTCAGGGCATTTTCAAGCTCGTCGTTGGAGATGGCCGGGGCAGGAAGCTGGGTAATTGCATTGAGTTTGAATTCCAGCAGGACGCCCTGCTGACTGGCGGGAGTTTCAAAGACAAAATCCACCCAGACGGTTCGGTCTTTACGGGCTTCCTTATTGGTATAGGTCATCGTGTCTGAGAGGCTTTTTTTGACTAATTTGCCTTTTTCAAGAATCCCGATAGGCCAGATGGCTTTTCCGGCGCCGCGGAGATTGCCGGCTTTATCCGAGGCCTTGGTAATCATACGAACCTGGGACATAGTGAAAACAATATTGCCGTCCGGGGGCTGTTTGGCGCCGCCATCCGGAATATCCCGGAATGCCAGGATGGCTCGTACTACGGTGACATTGCCGACATCGGGGATATCCATTGTGCGTACCGGCTTTTTGGAGGCTGCCGGAACGGATAATGCCTTGCGGGAGCTGACCGTCCAGATGCCGTCTTTGGTACCATGACGGTTGAGATGGTTGCGATTGACAAAATCGGCACAAAGCACACCAAAGCTTTTGCTGGAACTGAGCGAACCCCTGCTGAACAGGCTGAAAATCGAACTGACCATACCGTCCGGGTTGAGCAGTACGGTTTTGGGATTGTTCAGGGAAATCGGCGAGCCGGGGGGAAAGCGATTATAAGCCCATCCGCCTGAAACCGGGAGCATTCCGAAAGCCACCAGCAGGTGGCCGGACAGAATCAGGCCGGTCACCAGACCCAGAACTACATTCACCGCAATTTTGGGGGTGTTGCCGAAATCAATATTGGCGCCCACCAGCAGATCGGCCAGTGCCCGAACCGCGGCGAATCCCAGCACAAACGCCAGGATAAAGCATCCGGCATGAGCCCAGGGGCCGCCGTATCCGCGGGATACAAACAGGTCGGCCAGCAATTCATAATAGTTGAATGCAATGATGGAGCCGAAGATGGCCGCCATGAAGGTTGAAAACGCGGTCATGACTGAGCACTTCAGATAAAAGTGTGCCACGGTCAGGATGGTTATGAGCAGTATCAATACTATGGCTATCACAGTCTTACTCCTGAATTATCCATTTTTAGATGAGAAGTTGCGAATGACTTCATTGATGGAAGTAACCCCGATAGTTACCTTCTTGATGGATTGCTCCTGCATATAGAGCATCCCGGCCTTGCGGAACGCCGCACCGATTTCCTGGATGG
>DLFY01000111.1:835-2916 GCA_002482415.1 Phycisphaerales bacterium UBA7708 | reverse complement strand
GAAAATTCTTCCGCCATTTCAGCCTGCCGAAAATATCAACTCCGTTTTGTTACGGGGGCTGCGTAGTCAGCAATCGATGCGGTTTGACAATCGAGGGGTTTGCGGGACGGTGGTGTTCACAAATCCGTCACAATACTCATCATTATTGTAATTATAGTGACTGGTTTGACGATATGGATGCAACCGGGATGTTTGCAATATCCTTATTGGAGATTTTAACTCGATTTTGTGGCGTNNACATATACGAGGCATAAAAGCGGCCCGTGCCCGCCGCGGATTAATCACACCCGCCGGGTATTCAGGCCGGGTTTATCCTGTTATTTTTTAGGGACGATGCTGTTGTACTCGTTTTCAAACTGCAGCACATGGCGCATCTCTTCCTGGGCCAGCTCAAAAAACATCTTTCGCAGTTGCGGATCTTTGGCCTGAACCATCAGTTCAGCGAAAAGCTTAAACGCCGCCTGTTCTTTGCGAATGGCAAGCTGCAATGCATCGGCATACGTCATGGACTGGGCCTGTTCATCGACTTCAATATAACCGGTCGGTTCATCGGTAACTTTGTACCCTTCTTCGTTGACCACCTGCCCCTGCTTGATGAGCTCGAATTCAAGACTGGACTTGTGNNAGTGCTGCATTTCATTCCGCTCCAGCACCTCAAAGATAATCCGTGTGGTGGAATCCTTCATCAACGCCGCCAGGTCATGATAAAACTGGGCCGAGGCGTCTTCCTTGCGAATCGCAAATTCGAGAACATCTTTGACTGTTTTAAAATCCATACAAACTCCTCCCGGATCAGGCACCAATTTGTGCCAGGTACTTTTTCCATGTATTGATATGGCCAACCTCATCGGCCTGGTCTTTTTCAAGTGTCATCCGCGTGGCCTCATCCCACGGAGCCGCATTCAGCAATTCGCCGTAGTGGTGAACCGCCTTGCTTTCCAGCCAAATCCCCATCTTGAGCATTGCTTTTTGTCCCAGCATGCGTGAGCCAAAGCCGAAAACAAACCCGACAATCCACCAGGCCCAGCGAAACGGGCTGGGACTGAGGCCGTACTCATAAAGCCGGAGCAGAAAATCGGAAATATGGGTCTGTTCGTTGCACATGGCACGAATCATTTCTTCATCCATTTCATCGCGTTTGCCGGTGATTTGAAATCGATAGACATTGGTTGCCATGATTTCGAGGCTGTGCAGCGTTCGAAGGGCCTTTTTGACACGGGCGCGTTCATCCGGTGATAATTGACGACCACGCAGGGCAACATCTTCTTTTCGGATGGCCGGACGAAGAATCGTAACGTCATATTGGGCATTTTCATTTGGATTCACGCTGTGGTCTCCTTGATCGAAGTTTTAGTTCGACATTATTATCACGGTTTGAGCGGCATAAGTCAAGAGTCGCCGGTCGATTTATTCTGATCCGGAACGAAAATATCCACTTATAAATATAAGCACAATCGTCATTAAGGCACTTAAATTTCAGATTTGGCACGTTGACATCCCCGCTCAATTCGGGTATCANNCTGCCAATATAGATAGAACCTTTATGAAAGGGTGAATGATGACTCTTGCAGCTTATTTCGAACAACACGACGGTATCGGGATTCTGGCCACGTGCGATCCTGATAATCTGGTGGATTTGGCGGTATATTCAAAGCCTGTCGTCATCGATGAAACCACCGTGGCATTTGTCATGCGGCAGCGAATCAGTCATAAAAACCTGCGGGCGAATTTGAATGCCGCTTATATGTTTATCGAAAAAGGCCCCGGCTATCAGGGTAAACGGCTCTATCTGACGATGCAGCGGGAAGAAACCAATCGCACAGTGATTGAGTCCCTGCGAAAAAAACAGCCCTGGATTTATCCGGCCGGGGATGACTCGGAAAAATTCCTGGTCTTTTTCACCATCAACCACATCCGACCTTTAGTGGGAGATGGAGCGTCCCAATAGATATACATTGATTTCGCTTTATCAGTATTACCATATACTCTATATCTTTTTTTATACAAAAAGTCATGAACTTTCGCACTATTGTTTCGTAATCATCAATATATGCCCGTTGGATTGTTTAACAGGATTACAA
>DLFY01000111.1:0-807 GCA_002482415.1 Phycisphaerales bacterium UBA7708 | reverse complement strand
TATCCGAGCTCGAGACTGCTTTGGATGAATGGGCATACGATAACCCGAGGATGCGTATTGAGTTAGCAGAACTGGACAAAATAGAGCGTAAAATTACAAAATCCATCCATCAGCGTACTAACGACAATTCTTTCCGTATTTTAGCCTATGAAGTTTTGAATCGTGCCCATCACTGCCGAAGCGAAATCCGGGAACGTCTTATGGCATAAATCAACAGACTCGGTTTTTTGTTGGTTTCCCTACCATTTTCTGATAGATTCACTTCCGAAAATCAGCCGGAAATAACATAAGAGGCTGAGGTTTTTTGAATATCCAATTGATACTATAGCGGAGTTATTTTATGCATATTGACACCTTTGTTTTGGGGGATTTTCAGACCAACTGTTATGTGGTCCGAGCAGATGAATCGAGGAAGGATTGTGTCCTGATTGATCCGGGCCTGCACCCTTATCCGCTGGTTCAATTTCTCCAACAGCAAAATCTTAATCCCGAAGCGATTATCATCACTCATGGCCATATTGACCATATTGGCGGGGTGGAAATCATTCGTGAAACCTGGCCCAAGACCAAAGTCTATATTCATAAAGCCGATGCGGAAATGCTGACCGATCCGAATGAGAATTTGTCCATGGTGGCTGGGACAGTATTCCAGGCGCGACCTGCCGAGGTGGTCATCAATGGCCAGACTGAAATTCGAGCCGCGGGATTGCGATTTGAAGTCCTGCACACGCCGGGCCACACCCCCGGAGGCATTTGCCTGCATTGCCCGTCGGAGAGCATCGCATTTGTGGGCGATACACTGTTTGC
>DLFY01000314.1 GCA_002482415.1 Phycisphaerales bacterium UBA7708 | reverse complement strand
GGCCGCAATCGGCAATTTTATTAAGAATATGATGATAAATCTCATTTGCTAAACTTCTCTGTTCTTTGTCAAATATCAAAAGACGCTTGAATTGGGAGTCTGCTGTATAGAAAACAATACATTCGATATCCTTAGGCTGGTCATAACTTTGAGGCCAATCACATTGAGATATTCTTATCCAGGGATAAAAGTGCCACTGCAAAAAAGAAGCAATTATGATTCCTTTATTATTTATAATATAACGAGTCCTATCAAATCTGAGAAAAAAAGGACCTGCTACAGACGCATAAGTACTGATTCCCACACCAAACAAAAATACATGAGATAAAACTTTATTTAAATCAAGGCCAATATCATCTAAAGGCAGAACAGACAAAATAAAATAGGATATAAATTCGAAAACAAGGATAAATAGCAGCGTTCGAAAAAACTTGCCTTTCCAATCCCCAAGCATCTGATTTGATTCATAGAGGGAATAACTTGCCGGCCGAGACCACTTATATAATACTTGTGTTGTTTTGTTATTCATAAATTCAGATTGTATTTAAAATCCAGCCAACACCCTTTACAATTTGTTATCCTACGAGCACAAAAACACACAGACTTTTTACCACTCCTTCGGCCCCTGAATAAATGCCTCTACACCTCGGTCACAAATGATCTTCAGATTGTTGATCAACCGCCCTTCATGAACCGGTCTGAGCATTACCAGTTTGTCGCAGATCTCAAACTCAGGACACTGCCAGCATCCATCAATCTTTTTACCAGTACAGCACAGCCGAATCGGACAACTCCCCGAGCCTCCGCCGGACTTGCACCGCTTTTCGCATCGCATCTCGGAATGCAAAACGCTCAACACCTCATAAAAGGCCTGGTACTGCCGGAATGCTCCCATCTCCGGGGCCATCGAAGACAACTGCGACAGCCCCGCCGCCACCCGGCCAAATGCCGCCCGGTCCAGCTTTTCCTTCAGCTTGCCGGCCAGGTCCGCAATTTCACAGCCCAGAACCGGACAATCCACACAGTATAATCCGCAATAAGCGATATCATCGGCTTTGTTTTCAAGCATTTTAAACTCCCTGAAAATCCTTTGCATGGTTATGGTGATGCAATCACACGTCGCCGCTTCGAGTTTATATAAAGCCTGATTTTCGACTGGATTATACTATAAATCCCCTGCTCTGTTCCAGTTCTATCTTGAAATCCGGCCTGAAAACAGGGATAATCCCGATATGACACAACCACAGCCATTGACAATACCCGACTCCGTCCTGGAGGATTTGGACGGCCTGATCGCCCGCTGTCCGGCCCTGGCCGAAGCGGCGGCCTACGGCATCGATATCTCCCTGCTGATTGACAATCTCCGCCGTCCCGTCGAAGAACGCATCCGCCGGCACCAGCAGGCCCTCAACGCCATCCAGCAGCTTCGAAAAGCCAAACGTCTATGAATAACGACTTTTTAGACCTTTTACACCGATTGACACAAAACAACGTCGAGTTTGTACTCATCGGCGGCTTTGCGGCCGCTATGTATGGGGCCACGATGGTCACTGAGGATATTGATATCTGCTGCAGCTTTTCCACGGAAAACCTGCTCCGGCTGCACGATGCCATCAAAGACCTTCACCCCGTCCACCGAATGACGCCAAACAAAATACCATTTGCTTTAACTCCCCAAAACGCCGCCGAATTCAAAAACCTGTATCTTGCTACCGACCTCGGACCGCTTGACTGCCTCAGCACGGTTGAGGGGATTGGCAGCTTTGAACAGGTTGCCAAAGCCAGCCAGCGGTTTGAAACCGGCGGCCTTATTTTGTCCGTTTTGAGTCTCAACGCATTGATTGAGGCGAAAAAGGCCCTCAATCGCCCGCGTGATCAAGAAGCTGTTATTCAACTTAAGGCGATTCAACAGCTAAACAAACTAAACCCATAATCCCGCTCGGGATAGCTTGGCTTAATGTGCAATCCTCCAATCCGTCCGGTCGTTATTCACAGACACGACCTCGGCATTGGTAATCCGCCAGATATCGCCGGCCTCTTTTTGAAATCCCACCGTCATCTCGGCAAAAAACAGCCCGCCGGCCGCGGCATACGAGCTTTTGGGGTCCAGAAACACCGCCATATCCAGTTTCGCCTGGGCCGTCCCCTGAAAGATATTGACGGTCAGTTCCTGAAACCGCACCTTGGAAATGGCCGCACTCCTGAAAATCCCGTTGATATCCTCCATAAAAACAGCCTTATTCGGATGGATCACATCCCTATATCGCTGTGAAATCAGCGGCTCGATAGTCCTTGCATCTCGGGCCACCGCCGCATCCCGGCAGGTCAGGACAATCCCCCGCACCTGCTCATAATCCGTCTTGACCAAATAATCCAGCCCGAATCCCGCCGCGACAATCAGCACCCCCAGAATAATTGCCAAAAGACCATTTTTCTCCGATACGTTATTGCGAATCCATACACCGATAATCAGCGTAACAATGCCCACAACCAATAAAAGCGACGGATCCTCAAATACATTCCACATAAAAACTCCTTCCTTTATTTAGATTGTTTTATTCTCCTGGCTAAGCGTTCGTTGCCTGCCGGTTCCGTCAAATTCAGTCGCAGCGAGGTCAGCGTAATATACCCCGCAGCGATGGCCGTGGTATCGGTCCAGTTATTTTCATCATGGGTGTCGCGGTGGTTTCCCCCCGCCAGCCGATATACCGCTTGGTCTTCCTGTTCATCCACAACCTGATAGAATTCATCAAATCCGCAGGTCGATTGCGGCACGACTTTAATTCCGCTGGGTTTGCCTCGGGATAATCGGGGGATGTTGATGCTGACCACCTCCCGCGGCTGAATCGGCAAAACCTGCTTGATAACGTCAAGGGCCAAATCGGCGGCCTGTTCGCTGTCCCACGGCTCATCCATCGCCGCACTGACCGCAATGGCCGGCAGGTCATAGAACGCCCCCTCGATGGCCCCCGCCACGGTGCCCGAATAGAATACATTAATCCCCACATTGGCTCCGTGATTCATCCCGGAAACAAGCAAATCAATTGGTTCGTCCTCGGGAATCAGCTTATTGACCGCCACTTTGACGCAATCGGCCGGGGAACCATCGACGCTATAGCCGCTGAATTTGCCGACAATATCCAGCAACTGGCAGGTCAAATCCCGCAGAGAAATGCTGTGGCCGGCGCCGGACTGGACATCGGCCGGGGCAACCACGGTCACTTTGCCCAGTGTGGCCAGCCGTTTATATAACGCCGCCAGTCCCGGCGCGAAGATGCCATCATCATTGGTCAGAAGTATATGCATATCAATCCCTTAGTACTATTTATCCTCACGATTCATACTGTACCGGCACAGGGGCATAAAGTCAATTGACCAATCGGGAGACGTGTAATATAATCCGTCCTATGAGTTTCTGGCAGCCTTACAACAAAACGATGCATTCCATCCTGACCCGTCAGCAGGTGCGGGATTATGATGCCTGGGCCATCCAGGCGATGGCGATTCCCGGCGTGGTCCTGATGGAAAATGCCGGGCGCAGTGCCTCCGAGATTGCCCTGACTATGCTGGGCAAAAACAGCGATTCCAAAGTGTGTATCTTCTGCGGGGCGGGCAATAATGGCGGCGATGGGTTTGTGATTGCCCGCCATCTGGCCAACAGCGGCGTTAGCGTGCAGATTATCTGCTGTGCTGTCCGGGAAAAAATCACAGGGGATGCTTTGATTAACCTGACCATCTGCGACAAGATGAATCTGCCGATGGTTTGGCTGGAACAGTCTGAAGAAACCATCTGTCCACAGCTTCATGGATTATGCGATGGGTGTAATTTGATTATCGATGCCATATTCGGCACGGGACTCAAGGGGGAATTGTCCAGTTTTTACGTCGCTCTGATTAGCTGCATCAATAGCCTGAAAATCCCGATTCTTGCCGTTGATATTCCCTCGGGCCTCGATTGTGATGAAGGGATTCCGCTTCCGGTGTGTATTGAAGCTGCCGCAACCGTCAGCTTTGTCGCCGCCAAGCCGGGCTTTTTTGGACAGGGAAAGACCTTGCCTGTTCTGGGGGAATTGTATATCGCATCGATTGGGATTGTGAAACAATAACTATCAATAATACGACATTTTCGCGCTTTTAGGCGGGTGTCTTCTGCGGTGCAAACACGCAAACCCGACCTTTGCCCGCCTGCTTGGCCGCATAGAGAGCCTGGTCCGTTGCTTTGGTCACATCGCCCGGCTGCGTATCCGGATCATATTGCCCTACGCCCACGCTGATGGACAGCTTGATTCGCTGGTCTTCCCATATCATTGGGTTGTTGCAGACCATCTGGACCATGCGTTCGGCAACGACCGTTGCATCCGCCAGCGAGGTGCTGGGCAGAATAATCGCAAACTCATCGCCGCCATAACGGGCCGCCAAGTCAATCTGCCGAATACAGGCTAAAAGCCGACGGGCGATCTGCTTGATGGCCATGTCCCCCGCCCGATGCCCATAGTTGTCGTTAATCGGCTTGAGGTTGTCGATGTCGGCCATGATAATCGACAGCTTGCCGCCGTAACGCTGGGCGCGGCGAAGTTCCACTTCCATCGCCTCATAAAAGGTACGGTGATTCAGCATCCCCGTCAGGCCGTCTGTGCGTGCCTGACGCTGGGTTTTTTCGAATAAATGAATGTTGCCGATGGATGCGCCGACAAGCTGTCGGAACAACTCGACAATCGCAATGTCTTCCTGGGTAAAAATGCCGCCGGTTTCTTTATCGCTGAGGTTGAGCACCCCAACCACTCGGCCATGACAAATCAGCGGTGCAATCACACAGCTTCGGGTTGAGTAGTTTTTGGCAAAGCTGCGGTGCACATTTCCGACTCCCGCCGACTGGGCATCATCCATATCATTGATAATCAGCAGCTCCTTGCTGCGAACGGCCGCAACCATCGGAGAAGGCGGATTTTGATTTAACGACACGACATTATTAATCAGGAATTGATGATTATGGCGTTCCAGATGCAGTATGTCGCTTGTTTCATCGAGAATATACAGCGAGGCCAGTTTCGAGCTTATCAATTTCGGGATTTCGCTGACGCAGATTTCCGCTATCCGTTTGACATCAAGACAGTTAATCTTCTTGGCTAAGGGGGTAATGATATCCAGCCGACAGGTGCTGCTCCCCGAACAGCCCAGTATCTGTTTGTCTGTTTCGCCCTGACTCATATCGTTTAACAATCCTTTATATCGGACTCATTTTTTGATTTAAATTCAGATGTTCCCAGTATCGGTAATTATTTGGACCCGGTTAACATAGAAGCCTGACAGAACCCGGAACTTCTGAAAATATAGAAAATATTTTTCGAGATTAGAAATCGACAGAATCCGGATTCGATGAGAAATGTTTCAGCAAAATTCTAATAACAGAATGCGGGCTGAATTGATCTTTCTTTTTCCTATTATTTCCATAGGATTTTTGATGTTTACTCATTCTCATGCCATATTATTGTGATTTTTTCACAACAACACTTTTGGAAAAATATATTCATGTTTTTTTACCAATTTTGCTTGACGCACCTGCAAATGTGTTTTACATTTTATAAAACGTCAAATATGATTTGACGGGGTCGCAATCATTTACGTTCCAGCACGTCTTTGCGGATGGATAAGGGCTGGATATATTTGCGGCGTTAAGCAACAAGAACAGATGGGCATGCTATCGATCGTAAGGTACTTTGTTTGCCCGGAGGGTAAGTCGTTTGGTTGTCTTGAATATACGTCAAAGGTGTGTTTCTGGCTCTATGACTCAAAGCAGCAATCATGGTTTTATTACGCCCCCCAAGCTGTATCGTATTGGGGATATCGTTCGGAGTACCCCTTTTACTCGCCAGACAATCCACAACTATACGGTTATGGGACTTATTCAGGAGAGCGACTGGACCGAAGGCGGACATCGGTTGTATGACGAGTCCGTATTTGAACGTCTGTGGCGAATCCAGCAGTTGCGTGAAACCAAGACGTTGTCTGAAATTCGTGATATGTTTCAATCGGAGCAGGCCATAAAAGCCTCATAAACGGAGAACTCTTTTTGCCAAGGATGGCTGTATGAACCTTAATGTCTCCCCTGTTACGGACAATCTTACAGAGCTTTTAAATCGCATTATCGATTTTACCGAACGACGGAAAGAGGTTTTGACACGAAATCTCTTTGATTATCGGTCTGCGGGTTTTGAGCCGATGGATTTGCCGGTTCACGAGTTCGCCGACACCCTGACGCGGGGACTGGCCGAATACATTCGCAATAAACGGCTTGTTCTTGAAGACGGCCCCAACGTTCATTTTCATGACCAGGGCGAGTTTGAAGCCGCGGCAGTCGTGGACAACAGATCTCAGGAATTGCTGCGGAATGACACCCATGCTTATGTCCAGGAACAAATCCAGCGGTTATCGGAAAATCTGATCCATAATCGCCTTGCCGTGGAATTACTGCGGCAGAAGCGTAAAAAAGAAACGCAGTTTGCAAATCTGCAATGATGTTTATGGACTATCTATAACGATTAATCGTAAAAAAAGTCGTGTTTAAAACAAAAAACCCTGCTTTTAGGCGGGGATTTGGTTTGAAAAAATGCACAACTTGATTTATACAACGTGAGTTTTACAAGTAAATACGCATCTGGATGTCAAGATGGCCAGTGCGGGATGTGCAGCAGGAAATAACAACACGGTGGGAGCGGGCGATGGACCCGGGCCGAATAAATTATTTGCGNNACCCGTCCGGAACGGGCACAGACCCTCGCTGTAACCAGCGGTAAGGGTGGTGTCGGCAAGACGAATATTGCGGCTAATTTGTCGATTTGTCTTGCCCAGATTCGCAGGAGAGTGGTCCTGATGGACGCCGACCTGGGGCTTGGAAATCTTGACGTGGTTATGAATCTCAACAGCCGCTTCAATCTCAGTCATGTTTTGAATGGTCGAAAAAGCCTTGAAGAAATCATTCAACCTGGGCCGGCGGGAATTGAGATCATTTGCGGCGGTTCCGGGATTGAAGATTTGGCTAATATCCATCCATTTCAGCGACAACGACTTGTGGATGAAATGGACCAGCTTCAGCATCGTGCAGACTTGATTATGTTCGATACAGGGGCCGGAATTCATTCCACCGTCATCGCCTTTTGTATGGCAGCAGACCATACGCTGGTGGTCACGACTCCGGAACCTTCGGCGATGACCGATGCGTATGCAATGATTAAGATTTTAAGCGGCAGAAAGTACCAGGGGCGAATCAGCCTTCTGGTCAATATGGCCGAAACCATTGCCGAAGGGCGTAAAACCTATCGGCAAATTTCAGAAGCGGCAGCGCGATTTCTGACCACTGCCGTTTATGACG
>DLFY01000345.1 GCA_002482415.1 Phycisphaerales bacterium UBA7708 | reverse complement strand
AGGAACTTGATCAGACCGTGGACATCCATGGGCGTCCACAACTGGGAAAGGACGAGGGGCAGAAACTGGAGCGCTGGCCGAAAGGCACTCAGTTCCTGAAAGTTTGGGCAAGGCAGGTCGTACACCGGCAACGTATCCGCGAGAGCATCTGCTTGAGGGGCAACCAAAAGTGTATCCTTGGGCGTACTGCTGAGAAGCGCGCTTAGCCAGTATCCAGCAGATACAGGGGTTTCGCCTCTGACGATGGCAAGGCTGCCGTCATCCGCCCAACGGAGCTTGGGCGGCAGGTCGCCGGCCGCCTGCGCGGCAAAGGCGGCTTGAAGCTTGCCGAGAAGGGACTCGGTCGATGCCGAGGGCCGTGGCGGCTGCATGCTGAGCGGCAAGTGCCGCAGAACCTCTTGCCAGGCCCAGGGATGCCATTCCAACAGCTCGCAGAGTTCCAGGACGGAAATTCGAGGTTTGCGCTTGCGCATTCTCGCAGCGACGCGGGCCAGGCGCTGACCCTCAGACAGGGGCACGCGTCCGGAGGCCTCGGTCTCCACGTCCTGCATATCTGCCAGACGCCCGGAAATATCCTTGGGGAACAGCCCGTTCCATCCGTGAAGGTACCACTGGTCTCGCCACTCCAAAAGCGTTCTCGCCGTTTCAAGATCATCGACAGAGAATGTCTTGTGGTAAAACCGATGGGGATGGTCGCATCGTTTGAGGCATTCTCGATACGCCATGATACGTTCGATGGCCGGAAAGTCCCTGTGGGGCAGACCGAGTTGCGTTTCCAGAATGCCTAGCAGTCNNNGTGCGTTCCGTGTTCTCCATCCAGGTCCCGGCCAAAACGAATGCGCATTATGTTGCCCTCAGAACGAATCTAGATTACGGCTATCATCAAACATATTTTAAGAATTTCAGCATGTTTCATGTATGACCTGCAAACGTGCTGTTTTTTAGCGCAAGATCACCGTGCAGGCTACCCTTGATCGCGGACATGATCCCGTACGTGCGGGACGATCGTCAACGTGGTGGGCGCAGCGTGCATTATCAGAACAAACCCCAACCTTTCGAGATCAGCATGGCCAACGACTCCCAAAAACTCCAGCAACTGCAACGCATCCTGCTCCTCTACCAACTCGTCAAGACCAAACCGGAAATGTCATCCAAGGCGCTTCAGGAGGAGCTGGGTGTTGGCAAGTCGACCTACAACCGAGACCGGGAATTCATGAAGAAACTGGGTGTCTGCTTTGAATATGACAAGGCAAACAAACGGCAGAAGCTGACAAAGGACGCGTTCCTGCCGATCCCGGACCTGAGCCTCGATGAACGCCTGGCCATCATCCTGGCCTTGAGCCAGCTGGGGGAATTGCAGGAATCCTTCCTGGCCAAGCACGCACGGGCAGCGGCGGCGAAGCTCATGGCCGGACAAGAAAAATCCTTCTGCGACGTCTGCAAGGCACTGCTCGAACAAGATCTCGCCCATAAAGGGCAGTCACGGCAGGAGCGGATCGTCGACGACCTGCTCAAGGCCACCATCAACCGGCGACGCATCCGCATCAGCTACTGCAAACCGGGCCAACCGGCCGAGGATTACGAGGTCGAGCCCTATCAGGTGTTTGTTGTGGATGGGTTCCTGTACCTGGACGGCTACTGCATCGAGCGCAAGGAGATCCGCTGCTTCAAGGTGTGCCGGATCCGCAGCGTGCGCGACCTTGGGCTGACATTCTCGAATCTGCGCGAATATGACTTCGGCCGCAGGCGGACCAACGTCTTCGGGATCTACGCCTCGGACCAGGAACCCGAGCACGTCAAAGTTTGGTTCGCAGCGGAAATCGCACCGTTCATCCGCGAAGAGTCACGCCACGCGTCGCAGAAACTCACCGAAAACAGCGACGAGAGCCTCTTCTTCGAGGTCGATGTGGCGGAACCGGAAGAGGTGCTTTGGTGGGNNGCGCTGGGGAGGAAATTTCGAGATCATCGAACCGCAGTGGCTCCGGGACGAGGCTATCAAGACCATCAGGAAGATGGCGCAGCGGTATAAGAACAGCTGACGTGAGCAACCAAAATATTATTTTTGGTAGTCCAATTAGGAGGGCTGGCTGAGCCAGACGGGTTGGGGGGGCTAGGAATGTTACAGAGGTTTGTTCCCCAAGATTGGCATGTGCAACACTCTTCATGACATAGGCGTGTGCCACAATTTTTCAAAAACCGTAATTCTTCGCGTATTCCAGTACAATCTACCCACTGATTCCGGCGCCTATTGACCAGCCACAATGGTGCCGAAATCAGTCAAAAAATTTGTTGCGGAAGCGACTGAATAACTCGACAGATTCCATTACAAAAAGAGTTAATGTCGTGGCCGGAAAAACTTGGGCGGCCTCAAAATGGTCTGGAGATATGCTTAAAAAACACAAGTATTATTTTTTAATATGGCTCAAAAACCTCTCAATCATGAGCTCAATTTCACCGGAAAGAACTTTCAAAACATAGTCTTCATTTTTTAGTTCAAAATCATGCTTTTTTTCTAAATAGTTCCTGATCAGAACATTCATATCCTCATCATCTTTTCTCATCTTATCCGCATATTTTTCCCCAAAAACAATATAATTTAGATCCAGATTATATTGCTTTGCGATCAAAATCGCCCATGATGCAGGGAACGTATTCCCGGTTTTTTGCTTCGACACTGAGGCGCTCGATATCCCCAGAAACTCCGCAAGGTTCGTCGATGTCTTGAGATCCGTCTGTTCGGAAATTCGTCTGAAAACGTCTTCGAACTCCAAATCCATTCCTGCTCGACTCATCTAGCCCTCCAAATCTTAACCTTTTCCTAAATTAATTTAGGAAAAATCTAAATAATTTAAATTTGTTATAAAATTTGCCTAGATAAAAAGCAATAATTTTAAGTTTTAACTTGATAAAATCAACTTTAATCTATATACGACATTCTCATAAGTCAATTTTATTAACCAAAATCAAACAGGAGATTTCCTATGAGCATGAACAGAAAAGACAAGACCCTCGTCCCCTTTGGCAAGTACGCCGGGCAGCCGCTCGAAATTCTCTTGGCCGACAAGTCCTATTGTGCCTGGCTGGTTGGCCAGGCCAGCATTCGTGAGCAGTATCCCGAGTTGTGCAATCTGGTATTCAGTGAACATGGAAGCTGCCTCAAAACGCCCAACCACAACAGAATGCAGGCCGAATATGTGGATGAAGAAGTGGGCCTGAAATTGTCCTACTTGATCCACCCGGATATTTTCACTCACGACAAAGAATACTATGTAAAGCGCATTGATGAATACTTCGCCGACAAGTTGCCTATCGTCAAATCGGTATGTGAACGCATGAACAACAGAATTTCTGAGATCGGTAAAATGGCGACAGAAGTATCTGCAATGTCAAAAAAATGGGATTTGTACGGACAAAAGTCCTTTGCTATCCCCGTTTCTCCGTTCAAAAAGTACATGGATGGAAGAGAACAGGAAGAATATGTGTTCAAAAATCCTGTAAGCTTGATCGTCAACGATCCGGAAGAGCTTTACCAAAAGACCATTCAGGACTTTGACTTGTTTTACGCCTTTTTTGATGAATTCAGATCGTACTTGAGCACCTCGCAGTTCAAGCATATCAATTCATCTAAGCTGTCATTCGAAAAAAAGTACAATGATGTTACCATTGAAATCGATTACCATGAAGAAATAAAGCCAAAGTTTTCATCACGCGTTGAGAAATTTTTCGAACGTGCCTTGTTCAGAAACACATCTAGCAGTAATGAAACAAGCAATGTCCCGGATTTTTTGCATGCAGAGTGGCGTTACAAAAACCCACAAATAATCAGCGAACTGTACTATATTGAAATCAAGCCAACCATTGGCGATGATTATCACACGGTTCTGAACCAGATTTTGAACCGCAGGGAAATGAATAAGCTGCATTTCAAGCAGAAAGCATCACAAACCGTGAGATATCTTCTTGTCGTCGGCGCCTACGATGGAACAGGGGTCAGCTTTGAGAATGTCAAAAGCATCTTCAAGAACGAAGACATTGATATTGTGCTGGAAAAAGACATCAACAATGTTAATCTGCCGAAGATTGAAAGAGATTTCAAAATCAGTTCTTTTGAAATCCCTGCTTTGAATGAAATTTTCAATATCCTTGATTCTGTGAAAAAAACAATCCGCAGCGCGAATGAATTTTTTGCAGACAGAACCAATCGCGCATCAGGATTCTAGTCAATTCAAATACAACACTGCGCAGCTGCGTGTCATAAAGTGCACGCAGCTGCGCAGTGCCCCTTCAGAAAAGCACCCCGTCCAAGTTCATCCCGCGTTTCCTGAGTTGGTAAAGCACCTGCTCCTGTTCAGCCTGCAGCTTATGACGCCCACCCCATCTCGCCAGAACCTTCACTTGGTCGCCGA
>DLFY01000152.1 GCA_002482415.1 Phycisphaerales bacterium UBA7708 | reverse complement strand
GGCCCAGACCCATGCGGTTGGATTTTATGAAAAGGCGGGCTTTGTCCGATATGGTCAGGAGTTCGAGGAGGCCGGAATACCGCATGTGATGATGGCGCTGGATATTCACCCCTGTTGAATCGCCATGATAATCCGTTTTTTCTTGCATATCAAACCTCTGCACGGTATGAACAACATCCATGAATAAGAAGGCTCTATTATCGTTATTGCTGCTGGTTCCGGCACCGAGTCTTGGCGTGCTGGCGGGGATGATTGTCTGGCCGGNNGGGCATTTTTGCATTCAGCAAGCTGTGGCTGTTTGGGCTGCCGGCGGCGTGGTATCTGCTGATTGACAAGGCCCGGCCAAGCCTGTCCAGACCCCGCAAAGGCGGCTTTGGATTTGGTCTTCTGTCCGGGCTGCTGATCAGTGGAGTTATTCTGGCGGCGTATTTTCTGCTGGGAGGGATGTTCATCGACAAGGGCATGATGGCAGATCGGATCAAGGCTATCGGCCTGATGAATCCGATGCTGTATCTGGGCGGCGCGGCTTACTGGATATGCATCAATTCCGTGCTGGAAGAATATGTCTGGCGATGGTTTGTCGTCAGGCAGTGCAAGAGTCTGCTGGGCCCCATCGCCGCCGTTATTGCCTCGGCACTCTGCTTTACGGTGCATCATACCGTCGCACTCCAGACGTTTCTGCCGCCGGTTGCCACGGTGGTCTGCTCGCTGGGGGTTTTTGTCGGCGGTGCCGTCTGGTCGTGGATGTATGTCAAATACGAATCCATCTGGCCGGGGTATCTGAGCCACGCCATCGTGGATTTGTGCATCTTTGCCATCGGAGCCGCAATTCTCTGGACACCTTAGCACGGCGTGATTGAACCAGCCTGCAGACAGAGACTTACAAGCCCCGCTTGAGGCTGTCGTCACCGTATTTTTCGCGGATACGGTCAAAAACGCCGTCAAGTTTCCTGTGCTTTTCATCGTCCGGCTCGGTAAAGAGCAACTGCTGGCCTGAACCGGCAGCAGAAAGGCCCGAGGTGCCAAAACCCAGCAGCCGCAAGGGACCCTGTGCGGTTTTAGACCACTGATTGAATATCTTCTGGGCTTCCTGAAGCAGGACACAGGTAATCTGGGTGGGGCAATCCATCGTCACACTGCGGGTCATAGTCCGGAAGTCACCATAGCGAAATTTCAGCGTGAGGGTTCTGCACTGGAGATGTTCGGCCCGAAGCCGCTGGGAGACCTCCTCAACCTGATGTATCAGGATGCCCAGCAGGACCTGTTTATCCCGGATATCCGTGGGGAATGTTTCTTCGGCGGAGATGCTTTTAATTTCGTGATGCGTTTCAACGGGCCGGTCGTCAAGGCCCTGTGCCAGTCTGAGCACATCCTCCACCTGATTGCCGAAAACCATGGACAGTTGATAACGAGGGGCAGATCGAAGCTGTCCGATCGTGTGAATTCCCAGCTTTTCGAGGGCTTTATTGGTGACCTGGCCGATGCCCCAGACTTTCGAGACGGGCAGCGGGTCCAGAATCGCCTGCCTATTCTCTTCGGTGATGACGACAAAACCATCGGGCTTGTGCAGGTCCGAGGCCAGTTTGGCAAGAAATTTGTTGGGAGCCAGGCCGACCGAGGCGGTTAATCCGGTTTTCTCGCGAATATCCTGTTTAATCTTTTGACCGATGGTCTCGGCGGGACCAAACAACAATAGACAGCCGGATATGTCCAGAAACGCTTCATCAAGCGACAGCGGCTCAACCTGGGGGGTATAGGTCTGGAAGATGCGGCGGATATCTCGGGATATTTCGACATAACGAGCCATCCGAACCGGCAACACAACGGCATGAGGACACAGACGAATCGCCTGGCTCATCGGCATGGCCGAGTGAATGCCGAATTTTCGGGCTTCATACGAACAGGCCGCCACCACCCCGCGCTGCTGGGGTGAGGCCCCTACCAGGACCGGCTTGCCTGCAAGGGCGGGATTATCCCTGACCTCTACGGAGGCATAAAACGCATCCATATCGACATGGAGGATATAACGGGCGGTTTTCATGTGGGTATTATAATCCGCGGGGCGAATGAAAAAAGGGAAATTTGGGATTATGCAAAACAGGTCATCCCTGTTAAAATAGAGCAATTGATTTTATAGTTGCCGTACCCACTATATCAGTATATCGACAAAATGAAAAAGGTGTTGACTATGCAAGCAACTCGTATCTGGTGGATTGTCATCGTGTTGTTACTGGCTGCCGGGATTCAAAACAGCTTTGCGGAAAACTGGCCGTGCTGGCGTGGACCGCGAGGCGATGGGACCAGTCTTGAAACCAAAGTACCCGTGCAATGGGATGCCAATGCCCACGTCGTCTGGAAGACACCTGTGCCGGGGGTCGGCTATGCTTCCCCGATTGTGTGGGATAATCATATCTTCACCGCAACGGCCCTGCTGGACAGTCAGGAACGCATGCTGCTTTGTTTTGACCGCAAGACCGGGGCATGTTTATGGAGCAAGGCCGTTCTGAAATCACCGCTGGAGAAAAAACATGCCGACAACAGTTATGCCTCAGGCACCCCGGCCACGGACGGCAAGTATGTCTATGTCTCCTTCCTCGACGGCAAGGATGTGGTCGTAGCAGCATACGATTTTGCAGGCGAGCCAATCTGGCTCAAACGACCAGGCACATTTTCCAGCCCGCACGGGTATAGCTGTTCGCCGGTGATTTATAAGGATACCGTTATTGTCAACGGTTCCAGCCAGGGCGAATCGTTTCTGGTCGCACTGAGCTGCTCGGATGGACGGGAGGTGTGGAAGATATCGCTGGACAAGCCCGCCCTGAGCTACAGCACGCCGCTGATTCGCACGCTGGCCGGAAAGACCCAGATGATTTTCGGCGGTAATCAGGAAGTGGCCGGCATGAATCCGGACAATGGCTCGCGTTATTGGGTCATCGACGGGCCGTCGGAGGAATTCTGCTCCAGCCCGGTCTATAGCGAACAGGCCGGATTGCTCTTTGTCTGCAGCAGTTGGCCCGAACGCCATCTGCTGGCCATCAAACCGGATGGGGCGGGCAATGTGACCGAGACCCATATTACATGGCGAACGAAGGATGGAGCCTTTTATGTGCCGTCGCCGATATGTGTGGATAAGTATCTGCTGACTACGACGACCGGCGGCGAGATTTATTGTTTTGACGCCGCAGCCGGGACAGTCCTGTGGAAGCACAAGCATGGCCGTCAGTATGCCTCGCCGGTGCTGGCCAACGGGCTGGTCTATATGCCCAACGACGACGGAATCATCACAGTTATCAAGCCCGGACCGGCGTTTGAACAGGTCGCCCGGAATGACATAGGCGAAAAGACATTTGCTTCGCCGGCCATCAGCGGCGGCCAAATCTTTTTACGCGGCGAAAAATATCTATACTGTATCGGGCAGTAATCAGACCGCAGGAAACAACCACATGGCTTTGTATTTTCAGTCTCTGTGCAGCAGCAGTTCAGGCAACTGTCTGACGCTGTGGTCGGAGACAACGCGGCTGGTCATTGACTGCGGGCTGGCATCCATGAAAAGAACCCGGCTGGCCCTGCATCCCCTGACCGAACAAGGGCCGATTGACTCGGTCCTGCTGACCCATGTTCACAGCGACCATATTTCCTATTATCCGCTGCGTGTTCTTGAAGCGATGGGTATTCCGGTTCATCTTCCCGCCGACTGCATCGACCTGCTCAAAGCCAGGCACTTTAACGGATACGGATTTAAACACCTGGGTCTTCATCCGTATTCAAACCAGGCGTTTACCGTCGGCGATTTTCAGGTCAGGCCGTTTGAGGTATCACATTACCCCGGGTTTCCGACATTTGGATTCGAAGTGCTTTATCAGGATGTCAAGGCCATCATCGCCACGGACTTTTATCAATGGGACAATATCTTTGACCATTTTATCGATGCGGATTTTATCTTTGTCGAGTCCAATCATGATATGGACCTGCTGCGGCAGTATTATAATCCCAACAGCCGGTATCATCTGCCCAATCCCAGAACCGCGGAACTGCTGGTCAATCTCATCAAAGCCGGCAGGACGATGCCGCGAATCATCATGCTGGGACATCTGAGCAATCAGCGGAATACCCCCCGGCTGGCTATTGAGGAGACAGCAACGGCGTTCAAGCACGCAGGTCTGCACATGCCGTTCGCCCTGGAAGCAGCACCGTTAAGACAGGCTGGCAAACCAGTCAGGATTGCATGAAACCAGACATCCTGTTTGAACCCATCATCATCTGATTCGAACTGACAACAAATGACTTACGGACGCTGCCAGGCCTGCACAAACTCCGTCAAATCCTCCAGGTCGATAATCCGACTTGCCCGGTCGGCTAAATCGCAGGCCGGATTCCAGTCCGCATCCTGCGGCGTCGTCTGCCAGGCCCTGGCCAATACGGCAAAATCATCCATATCCACCGCACCATCGCCTGTGAAATCCGCCTGCACAATCCGGACGGTATCCACCACGCCATAATACGTGCCATTGGTATAATAGCCGTGCTGAGTCAGTGTCAGTTCGGTCCCATCGACGTCGAGTTTGGTATAGCCATGCACACAGCCGCCAATAAAGGGCCCAATGTTATGCGCCCCACCGACGGTCATGTGCGGCCAGTCGGCCACCACCGGTTCGACCGTATCCAGATAGCTGGTGCATCCGCTGATGATGTAGTAAGTCCCCTCCAGCCTGCCCCGCTCGTATTCATGGGTATGGCCGCTGAAACACATCTGCACTCCGTACTGCTTCATCAGGGGCACCAGGTACGTCCGCAGAATCGGGCTGCCGTCAAACCATCGCTCGCAATACGGCGGCACATGGACAAAGACAAACCGCCACGCGGCGTTCTGCGCGGCATCGGAGGACAAATCCTGTTCCAGCCAGCCCAGCGGCAGCGAACTGATTGAGTCATCATACGGCAGGGTATTGTCATTGAGCTGCGAATAATCGATGCAGGTAAAATGAGCATTGCCGTAATTGAACGAGAAACTGGCCATGCCGCTGTTTTGAACCGCCTTGTGCACAAAGCTGGTTTGAGGCTCGTCATGGTTGCCGAATGCGACAAAAAACGGCTTCTGCCGGGCGAAGATATTACATACGTATTTGCGGAATGGATTGGCAAAATACGAATAGTCGGCGGTCTGCACGATATCCCCGACCGAAACGCCCAAATCCACACTGGCCGCCATATCCGTAAACATCGCCAGGCTGACGGCGGGATTGGTGGTTTCCTGCTGGCTGTCGCCCCAGACGGCAACACTGAAAGGCGTATCGGCCAGAGGCGCCGTCCGGAAGACACCATCGGCACTGAGCGTTGAACCATTGCGTGCGCGAAAATGGTACTGAGTCTGCGGGGCAAGGCCAGTGATTCGGACCTTGCAGATATAAACACCTGAACCAGCATCAATGCAGATCCCTTCGGCCTGACTGCCGTACGATGGGGTCAGTCCCCAATCGACTCTCGGAGCGACAAGCCGGTCGGTTTCCCATGCAATGGTCATCGCATTCTGGCTGACATTCTGCAGATACGGCTGTGACTTAAAAACACCCGCGACATTCCCGGAAATCGCAACCTCTAAAGGCTGCGACCAGGCACTCAGGCCGCCGCGATTATCACGAGCACGGGCGCGTATCACGTAGCTGCCCGACACTTTCCACTGACGCGAAACGATATAATTGGCGCCGGAATCCCGGTCTTCCGACCAGGTGGAAGTCCCATCGCCCCAGTCCACCTGATAGCGTACGGAATCTCCCTCGGGATCAACCGACGAGAACATAAACGCAATGATGTCATCAAGCCCCGCCGCGGCAGCGGAAGCCCTTGCCGAAGGCACCGCCGGAGCCGTATTGCCGACTGCTGCAAGACTGTATTCCCAGACAAAATCGTCGCCGAAGGCATCGCACTCCTCGCCCGCCAGCCGCTGGGTCAGAAAACCAAATCGAACCGACCGCGTCCCCGCCGGGATCAATAGCCCGACCTCATCCGGCACAACCACCAAGGCCCACTCCTTTCCGTCCGGCCCCGCGATCCAGCCGCTGTCGTCTGTCGCAAGCGAATTTCCCGCCGCATCGAGATACTGCACGCAGATGCGGCCCTGGTCCTGTCCGTCACCGCCCAGATTTCCCCCGGCCCTGCCCAGAATTGTCCCGCTGTCGATCTCCACACCCAGAAAACTGACGTCAATCATCTGGGCAATCTCGCCCTGAGCTGTCCTGCCCGAGGTGAAATAATGACTGCCGGTACGTGGAAAATGCCAGTCGGTCCTGTCAGAGGCCTGCCAGTCAAATCCCTCCACGATCGTCCAGTTCATCAGGTCGCTTTCGCCGGATGGATTCGACAACAGATTCAATCCGACATAGTCGGCGGCCTGCGTAATCTTGACAGGCTCGCTCGGCCCGCCCAGCGAGCCGACCTGCACATCCGTCAGGGCCTGCCCCCAGATTGCCGCCGTGGTGCAGCGTATCGGATAATCCTCCCCGCTTTCATCGGCAAACAACAAGATCGACCCCTCCAGCCCGAATCGCCCATCCAGCGGCTGAGGAACACCTTCGAGCCATTTTATACCATTGACATAAATACGATAAAAATTCGAATTGCTGACCGAGATGACAACACGCATCCAGGTCTCACTCTGCACGACATTGGATGTATATCCGGTGGCGGAAATCCCGATCTTCCGGTCGGTCGAGATAAAACAGTCGCCATCATTGGCGTTGGAGGTGTTGGTCNNTGACATCCAGCAGCACCGTCCACTGATTGACATAAATGCCCCCGCCGTTGGCCGACAACCCGTGAACGCAGGTATAATAGCTGCCAATGCCATCGAGCACCGCACCATCACCCGCAGCAATCCCCGCCGCAGCCGTGTGGGTTCCGGATTGCACCAAATCCGAACCGAGCGTACTTTTCCCCAAATGAGCCGGGTCATCAAACAGCCACAACCCCGCCGGCTGCGGATAAGTTGCCAGGGCTAAACCCGTCAGTATAACACCCCATAATAATGCCGTTTTCAACATCCCTTCTCCTTGCCAAAATCGCTTAAAACATCAGGACAAACGTTTGTCCTATTACTATACAACAATCCCGCCCAAAAGTCAATCGTCGGGAATTGCCCAGCGGAAAAACGAGCCAAAGGCTACCCGAACGGCAAATAAAACCTGTTTTTTCGACCGTAAAAAGGGTTTTGCCGACCGATTAAGCCGTTTGATGACAAGGTTTACCCCTGATTTTTTCAGTACATCTTCAGTTTATGGGTGTTTTCCAATCCGGCCCCGGCGGCAGGGAGTCTGCATCCGACCCCAGCGTCTTATTCGGGATATCGCCCATCACCAATTCAAGTGTCCCGCCGGCCGTGATTTCATCGTGCCGAATCCATAACCGCCCCAGCGGCTTGCCGTTCAACGCGGCAGACTGGATATAGCGATTTTTGTCGGAATTGTTTTTGGCCGCGATGGTAAATGTCTTGCCCCTGGCATACCGGCCATCCAGCGTAAACGTGATCCGCTCAAACAGCGGACTGGTCAGCATATACAATCCATCCCCCGGGCAGACCGGATGCAGCCCGCTGGACGCCAGCACATACCAGGCCGACATCTGTCCGACGTCCTCATTGCCGCACAGGCCGTCCACGCCGGTTCCATACGCCTGTTCACAGACAATCCGACTCCACTTCTGAGTCAGCCACGGCAGGCCGGCATAGTGGAACATGAACGCCACCTGGTGAACCGGCTCATTGGCATGATTGTAATAGTCATTCCAGGTAAACTTGGCCGGCGCCTTCTCAAAAAATGCCGTCAGCTCGCGGATATACGTTTCCTTGCCCAGCAGCTCCATTAATCCATACACATCATGCGGCACAAACCACCCCTGTTGATACGGATTGCTCTCGGTGCAGCCCTGCCCGTGTACGGTCTTGCCCTGCCATGCCTCCCAGCTTCCATCGGCCTTGCGGGCCTGAAACCACTGGATGGCCGGATTATAGATGTTCTTATAATCCAGAGAGCGCCGGTAGTATTCTTTGGAATCGGCCGCATTCCCCAGCAACTCCGCAAATCGCCCCACGCACCAGTCGGTATAGGCATATTCCAGTGTCCGCGACACATCCCCCGCCACATACCCCAGCGGCTGGTTGCTGAACATATTTACAGTATTGCGACACAGGGTGTACGCTTTCTGCACATCATAACCGCGAATACCCTTGGTATAGGCATCCACGACAACCGAAACTCCCGGATTGCCCAGCATGCACCCGGACTCGACATTCAAAATCTCCCAGCGGGGATAACACAGGCTGCCGCTCAATTCTGCAATCTGAATCAGCGAATTGACCTCATCGTTGACCACCCTCGGATTGATAATCGTCTGCAGCGGGAACTGGCTGCGGAATACATCCCACCCGCTGAAAATCGTGCGATACTGAGAATCAGAGGTTTGATGTATTTTCCCGTCCGCCCCGCGGTACGTCCCATCCACATCCGACGCACACCGCGGATCAATCATGGTATGATACAGCGCCGTATAGAAAATTTCCTTCTGGTCTTCGGTGCCGCCCTC
>DLFY01000348.1:6055-7020 GCA_002482415.1 Phycisphaerales bacterium UBA7708 | reverse complement strand
CAGGCCAAGTGGATTACCGACGGCAAGCCCCTGCCGGCCAGCGATGCGGATTTTTATCGCGAAGACCCGGCGCCGGTATTTCGCAAGGCCTTTGAGCTGAACGGCGCGGTTAAGCAGGCCCGGCTGTATATCAGCGGGATAGGATATTTTGAGGCGAAGCTGAACGGAGCCAAAGTCGGCGACCATCAGCTTGACCCCGGCTGGACGATGTATGCCAAGCGGGTGCCGTATTGCACTTTTGATGTGACCGGGATGCTCAAGGCGGGCCGGAATGATTTGTCGGCCATGGTCGGCAACGGATGGTTTAATCCCCTGCCGCTGAAGATGTGGGGGTCGATTAACCTGCGGGACCGGTTATTTGTAGGGCGCCCGCGGCTGATCGCCCGGCTGGATGTGGAGCTGACCGATGGGACGAAGCGGTCGATTGTGACCGATGAGACATGGCAGGTTGCCGAGGGGCCGATACGATTCAACAGTGTTTATCTGGGCGAGATTTACGATGCCCGGCGCGAAGTGATTGCGGAGGATGCCTGGAAAAAGGCCGCTCTTGCAGAGCAGCCGGTCGGGGAACTGGTCAGCCAGCATCAGCCGCCGATACGGATTCGCAGTACCGTCAAGCGGGTGGCGATTACCATGCCGGAGCCGGGGGCGTACATTTTTGATATGGGGGTCAATTTTGCGGGCAATATTGAACTGCGGGGAGAATTTCCCGCCGGGACGAAGCTGGTGCTGCGGTATGGGGAATTGCTGTATCGGGATGGCAAACTGAACCCGATGACCAGTGTCTGCGGGCAGATCAAAGGGGCGGCGGATCCCAAGGCAGACCCGACCATCCCGGCACCGCCGGCAGTGGCCTGGCAGACGGATACGTATATCGCACGCGGGGATGGGCTTGAGCGGTGGATGCCGCGATTTACCTTCCGCGGTTTCCGGTATGTGGAAGTGCGAGGGCTGACCAATCCCCC
>DLFY01000348.1:4426-6045 GCA_002482415.1 Phycisphaerales bacterium UBA7708 | reverse complement strand
TACAGGTTTTGCAATGGCATCCGATGTGGGAGAAGCGGGTGAATTTCTGTGCTCGAATGAGTATTTGAACCGCATGGAGGCGATGTGCCGGCGGACGTTTTTGAGCAATCTGTTCAGTGTGCAGTCGGACTGTCCGCACCGGGAACGCTTTGCTTATGGCGGAGACATTATCGCGACCTGTGAGGCGCTGATGATGAATTTTGATATGGCGGCGTTTTACGAAAAGACGCTGACGGACTTTGTCGATAGCGCCACGCCGGAAGGACGATTCCTCGACACGGCTCCCTCGACGGGAATTGATTATTGCGGGCTGGCGTGGGCGATGGCGCATCCGTATCTGGTGGAAACACTGTATCGTTATTATGGCGACCGGAGTGTCGTGGAACAACATTACGCGGCTGCGGGTCGCTGGCTTGAGGGTGTTACCAAAGCCAATCCGGAGCACATCATCGAGGCGGGACTGCACGACCACGAGGGTCTGGAAGAGGCGACGCCTGCGGTGATGGTGACGCCGTTGTATTATGACAGTGCGCGGCGGCAGGCAAGGCTGGCGCGGCTGCTGGGCAAGTCCGAGGACGCCAAGCGCTGGGATGGGCTGGCAGAAGAAATTGCCGCGGCGTATCGCAAGCAGTTTGTCGATGCGGCATCGGGCAAAGTCGGGCCGGGCACACAGGCCAGTCAGGCTTTTGCATTGCATACCGGCGTCGCGGCTGAAACTGAACGTGCGGCGATACTGGCTGTGCTGCTGGATAAGATTAAAAACTATAAAGGCGGGCATTTCTCGACGGGAATTCTGGGGACGCGGTTTGCACTGGAAACACTGTCACGCGAGGGGCTGGCGGATTTGGTGCTGCAGACGGTCGAGCGGCCCGGCGTCCCCGGCTGGCGGTATATGCTGGATAATGACGCGACGACGCTGTGGGAACACTGGGAAGGCAGCGATAATACATTTTCGCATAATCACCCGATGTTCGGATCGGTCAGCCAGTGGTTTCATCAGTGGCTGGGCGGGATTCAGCCGGCGACGGATGCGGTCGGATTTGACCGGATTGTGATTCGTCCGCAGGTAATCGGCGACTTGAACTGGGTCAAGTGCGGCCATCATTCGATACGCGGTTTGATTCGCAGCGATTGGCGGATTGTCGATGGAATCTTGGAGTTGGATGTCACCATTCCGGCCAACAGCAGCGCAGAGGTGTATATACCGGCCGGCAGTGCCCAAGCCGTGAAAGAAAGCGGACGACCGGCGACACAGGCCGATGGCGTAAAATTCCTGCGGATGGAGGGCTCGGCGGCGGTGTNNCAATACCGGTTTTCAGCGGCCAGAGCGGTGGCTTCCGCTCAGGAAAAGCCGGCCATGTCGGGCAATCCGATTTTCCCGGGCTGGTATGAGGACCCGGAGGGGATTATTTACGGCAAAACGTACTGGATATTCCCAACGTATTCAGATGCCTATGAAAAGCAGATTTTCTTTGACTGCTTCTCTTCGAATGACCTTGTGACCTGGACCAGGCATGAGCGGATTCTGGATAATACGCGGGTGACGTGGGCCAAGCGGGCGATGTGGGCGCCTGGTGTGATCGAAAAAGACGGCAAATACTACCTGTTTTTCAGTGCTA
>DLFY01000348.1:1616-4392 GCA_002482415.1 Phycisphaerales bacterium UBA7708 | reverse complement strand
CGGGATTGGTGTCTCCGTGGCAGACCAGCCGCAAGGCCCCTACCGTGACCTGCTGGGCAAACCGCTGATTCAGGATATTGTCAATGGAGCTCAGCCGATTGACCAGTTTATCTTTAAGGATGATGACGGCACGTATTATATGTACTATGGCGGCTGGCAGCATTGCAATGTGGTCAAGCTGAAAGATGATTTTACCGGGCTGGTTCCGTTTGAGGATGGTACGCTGTATAAGGAAGTCACGCCAGAGCGGTACGTGGAGGGGCCGTTTATGTTTAAAAAGGATGGGAAATACTACTTTATGTGGTCGGAAGGCGGCTGGGGCGGGCCGGATTATAGTGTGGCTTACGCCATCGCCGACGGGCCGCTGGGGCCGTTCAAGCGAATAGGCAAAATCCTGCAGCAAAACCCGCAGGTCGGCAAAGGCGCGGGGCATCACTCGGTTATTCATGTGCCGGGGACGGATAAATGGTATATTGTGTATCATCGTCGTCCATTGAGTGAGACCCACCCAAACCACCGGGCCACCTGCATTGACAAGATGGAATTCGACAATAATGGTCTTATTAAACCTGTTATTATTACATTTGAAGGGGTTGAAGCTCAACTTATTCCGTAATTAATACAATGCGTAAAATTTAGTTGAACCTGAGATAATATCTAATTCTTTACTGTCTTTTTGGCTTTGAATGAGGTAGAATTCAGGGTTGCTGTCTTCCTGAAAAGATGTATTTACTATATATAATAGTTAAATCCCATCATTAGTACTACAATTGTCAGTGAGTACTTCCAGGAATAGATTGCTCTAAGTGATATCTTGGTGCAGGTTTCTTTGGTGAATCAAAGATGGAGCAAAGAGTACCAGTAATACCGTATGTTTGTATTCAATAAAATGATATAGAATGGAATAAAAATATAAATGATACCTTCCGACGGAACGATGCGTCCGCTTCAAATCGGTAATCTTCAAATCAATCCCCCCATTATCCAAGGCGGCATGGGTGTACGTGTTTCGCGTGCCCGTCTGGCCTCTGCGGTGGCCAATGAAGGCTGTGCCGGCGTTATCGCCAGCGCCGGAATCGGCCGATTTGAGGACTTTCCGAATACGGATTTTACAGAAGTCAACATTAACGCCCTCCGGAATGAAATCCGCAAATGCCGGACCATGACTCGCGGGGTCATCGGGGTCAATATTATGGTGGCCCTGTCGGACTATGACGACCTGGTTAAGGCGGCTGTGGATGAAAAAGCGGATATGATTATTTCCGGGGCGGGGTTGCCGTTTCATCTGCCCGGCCTGGCAGCAGGGACCGATATCAAGCTGATTCCGATTGTCTCGTCGGTGCGTACATTCAATATTATCTGCACCCGCTGGAAAAAGCAGTATAACCGTCTGCCGGATGCGGTGGTTATTGAAGGCATGAAGGCCGGCGGGCACCTCGGATACAATCTTGAACAGCTTGAAGAAGGGACACCGGACCTGGAGACCATTCTGAAAGAGGTGCTGGATTACATCCGAGAAAAGAAACTGAATATCCCGGTCGTTGTCGGCGGAGGTGTTTTTGACGGCTGCGATATCCGCCATTTTCTGAATCTTGGCGCGTCGGGTGTTCAGATGGCGACACGGTTTGTCTGCACTCAGGAGTGCGATGTGCATGACAACTTCAAACAGGCTTATCTGGATGCGACAGAGCAGGATATTACGCTGATTAAAAGTCCGGTCGGTTTGCCCGGCCGGGTGATCAATAATCCATTCGTCGAGGCAATCAAAAAGGGACTTCATGTGCCTTTCGAATGCAAATATCAATGCCTGCGAACCTGTGACCCGAGTACCGCCCCCTACTGCATTGCACAGGTCCTGGCCAATGCCGCAGAGGGCAAAATGGACCAGGCGTTCGCATTCGCCGGCTCGAATGTGGCCCGCTGCCATGAAATTATTTCGGTCAAAGAACTGATCCAGAAATTGATGCAGGAATATGCGGCCTGTCAGCTGTGTTCGTAAAAAATCAGGACACGGAAATTCATAGACACCGTTTGGTTTGATTCACTGGTGATGGCAGCCTGAATATCTGGATATTGTATATATAACTTGCCTAATATGCAAATATTTTCATTTCCGTCATTTGGTTCTTGTAATTCCATGTCAATTTAGGTAATATATTTGCTCGGTACTCTAAGGCGGCTATTTGTAAATCTCTATTACAAGATATATACCGGCTAATATATGACAATACAGGCGACTTCCCTTTTATATAGCGAAAACAGGCACAGTACTGCATTGGAGAGGTTGAACATGCAGGAGTCGTGTTTGTTTATCAACGAGTCGCCAAGACACTATTCAGTTCGATTTGTATATTCCCAGCCTTCATTTTTCCAGCAGTTGCGTACCCTGTTTTGTATGGTTTTTATCGTTATCGGCATGATGAGCCTGGCCGGGTGCGGATCGTCGATGCAATCCAAAATGACTGAATCTTCCGCTTCAGTTCAATGGGATCACCAGCGGCTGTCGGAGTATCTTGCGGATGTGCCGGGGATACGCAAACTGGAGCGATGGGAGGAGCACAAGGACGGGCTTTATATCGAGACCGACCACTATCGCATCAAGACCACGCTGACTGACCCGCTGATGCTGCGGCAGGTGCCGGCGTTTGTGGAATCGGCCTACAAGGCCTATCAGAGCCAGTTACCCGATCCGGTCAATGACAGTGAAAAATTTGAGACGTACCTGTTCGGCCAGCGGGCGGAATGGGAGGCTTTCACCCAGACATTCACCGGCAGT
>DLFY01000348.1:0-1602 GCA_002482415.1 Phycisphaerales bacterium UBA7708 | reverse complement strand
CCGCGGGGCCTATTCTCTAAATAGTACATGCGTGGCGTATAATATCGGACGCAAACAGACTTTCTCGATACTGGGGCATGAAGGATGGCACCAATTTACGCAGCGGCATTTCCGGTATCGGCTGCCAAGCTGGCTGGATGAGGGTGTGGCGACGCTGTTTGAAACCTGCCAGTTCGACCAGGGGGTATTTGAATTCCGGCCGCAGGACAACCTGCTTCGTCTCGGGACGCTCAAACAGGCTATCCAGCAGGGACACATCATTCCCCTGCGGGATTTGATTACGATGAATCCGGGGCAGGCGATGGCCGGATACGGTTCGAATGAATCGGCTATCATGACTTTCTACGCCCAGAATTACGCCCTTGTGCGGTTTCTGAGGGAATACAATTACGGCCAACGGCTCAACCAGTATCATACGCTGCTGCTGGGCGGCTTGCGAGGCAACTGGCAGGTGGATGCCGGACTGGCCCAGGCGGCGGCCAATCGCGAGGTACCGCTGACGGCGGCGTGGAATCGACAGATTTCAACACAACTTTTCCAGACATACATCACCGGCGATGCGGCTCAATTTGAGGCTCAATATCGCCAATTTTGCAATGAGATCGTGTACAATATACGGATCAATAAATAAGGGAATGACACAACAGCGATTTCAATTTATCCTGGCATCGGCTTCGCCCCGGCGGAGGGAACTGCTTGCAAAGGCAGGTTTTATATTTCGTGTGGAGCCATCCCATGTCGATGAGGAATCCTATGATAAAGCGGGCGTGACGTCCGAAGACCATTGTCAAATTCTGGCTCTGGCCAAGGCCTGCGAGGTGGCCGGACGATTTGGGGATATGCCCGTGCTGGGGTCGGATACGGTGGTGGATTTTGACGGGCAGATTATCGGCAAACCCGCCGATGCCGCCGATGCAGAACGAATCACGCGGATGCTGTTCAGCAAGCCGCACAAGGTCATCACGGGGCTGGCGCTGGTTTGGAAGAGCAGAGAGATTGAAATCGTGGAGGTCGATACGACGATTGTCTATCCGCACAAGCTGACCGAACAGCAGATTCAGGGGCATATCGCCGGGGGACTGTGGGAAGGCAAGGCGGGAGCCTACGGCATTCAGGAGACGGGGGATGAATTCGTGGATCGCATCGAGGGGTCGTTTACCAACGTGATGGGCCTGCCGATGGAGCGGGTGGAGCATCTGCTTTGTCAGTACGGGATATTTCCGAAACAAACCTTTTAACCGTCCGCATGGGCATAGCCCAGCCTGCAAAAAAATCTACCCGCCCTACTCAACTACCATACATATCGGCCTACCAATGCCGGATTTTTTAGTATTGAATAAGTTTAAACAACCGCTGTAAAGTATCCACACGTTTGACCTGATTAATTAGTTTGTCAACATCATGATTACTGCTCCAGAAGTCTGGATTATTGCTAATAGCTGCAATAACTTTTTCCTTAATCTGTTCAAAAGATATATTTGGACACTCATCCTCAAATTCTAATCCCACTTGGTATGCTGGATCAAAAAGATAGTCAAATATTCTCAACAAGAAATCTGAATGGTAATATGTCTTCCATCACTGCTGTCCAAGATAATCTGT
>DLFY01000060.1:240-3333 GCA_002482415.1 Phycisphaerales bacterium UBA7708 | reverse complement strand
TCCGGCCTTGAGAATCCCCAGCAGCACCGGCAGCAGGTCAATACAGCGATCCATGCAGACACCCACTGGCACATCCGGCCCGACGCCATGCTGCCGCAAATAATGCGCTAATTGATTAGCCCGTTCATTGAGCTGGCGATAGGTCAGCGTCTGGTCCTCAAAGACCACTGCCGTTGCATCCGGCGTCTTTTCCGCCTGCCGTTCAAAGAGCTGGTGAATGCACTTGTCTTTGGGGTATTCGGCCGCAGTGTCATTGACCGCCTGGATGAAACTCCACAGCGTCTCAGAATCTGAATCCTGTAATGTCTTTAGTTCAGACATAGTACTGAATTTAGTCGTGTGACCAAATACACCTTGTAATTAACCGGTAATATCTAAAAACTAACCACTAATAACCAATCACCAACAACTAACCACTAACAACCAACAACCAACAACCAATCACTAACCACCGCTTTCCCTTTATCGTCAATAAGAGATATCCTGATTACATCAATAATTCACCATGAAAGCTGCGATATGCTAAAAAAGACAATTATTATCTGGATAGTGAATTAATACTGAATAATACAAAAAAAGTATCTTTCAATTTCGCCACGAATGCTTTGTACATGATAATACATATCTAGATTGACCAGAAAACAATATCTATATATTCTATTCTCAATTATGTAATATTTGACCCTGTAAGCCAGCAGCTTTTTCGTTCTCAAAATGGAAAATATAAAATTAGTCTTGCGTCCCTGTATATCTGTTTACTTGTATTCATGTATTCCTGTACACTTGTCTTCCTGTCTCCCTATATCCCTGACTCATGTCAATCCCCTCCAAAAACTCCGTGTTCCCCGTGCCCTCTGTGTTAAAACCCGTTGCGTCCTTTGCGCCTATTGCGTAAAAAAAACCACGAGCTCTGAGCTATTTTCTGTGGCAAAAACCAAATCTCAACTCTGAAACAAGTAAAATCACTATTCCTCTGCCCTCAAAATGCCGACAAATAAAATGGGCAATACATGAATTTTCGATTGTCAATTTTGGGAAATTTCTATTTATATATATGATTTGTGGATAAAATAGGTAACGGGTTTGGAATCTCTCTGTTATGTCCTCTATTAGTGATAAAGAATGGAAAATTGAAAATGGAAAATACAAAATACAAAATTATTCATACGCCCCTGCATCCCTGTATTCCTGTATACCTGCACACCTGTCTTCCTGTATCCTTGTATCCCTGCATCCTTATATTCTTGAACTAAATTTATGAATATTAATAAAGAAAAGTCAAATACCTTAAAATTGGTCCACCGTCGCATCCTGCTGGGCATATTTATCAGCACAGCGATTCTGGCAGCCTCAGCAGCGGTCTTCCATGTCTATTCAGCCCAGATGGATCGCGGGCTTTCCGTTCCCGTCAAGCTGCCGGTTCCCTTATCAGTCTTTCCAATACAGCTTGGCGATTGGCAAGGCCAGGAAATAGAACTCTCCGAAGCCACCAAAGATGTTGCAGGCAATGACGACTACATCAGCCGATATTACCGCAATCAGGCAACCTATAAATCCGCATCACTGTATGTCGCCTTCTCCGGACGTCCGCGATATATGAAAGGCCACAAGCCCACCGTCTGCTATCCCGCCGCCGGATGGAATCATAAGGACACCGAGCCCCGCCAAATCGTCACCCCCTCCGGCAAAACCATTCCCTGTGTAGTGCATCGATTCCATAAAATCAAACCCCTCGACCAGGAAGTGGTCGTATTGAATTTCTATCTGGTCAACGGTAAAATGACCACCGATGACCGCAGTTTCGATGGCCTGGCCTTCCGTCGCCCCAATATCGAAGGCGACCCCGCCCAGTATGTCGCCCAGATCCAGATCAGCTCCACCAATGAAAACTCCGTTCTGGAGGCCGGGCGGGACTTGACCGATGAAATCCTGCGTTATTTCCCGGACGAAGAGGGTCGGGTGGATATCAGCGGTACCGTTATTGCCCCGCAGACTGGAAAATAGGCATGTCTGTGTTTCAGACACTGTTAAGCCGAATCCCCGCCCGATTCACATCGGAAGACCTGGGCAGCCGGTTTATGCGCGGCGGGGCGATACTGACCGCCGCCGTTGGCCTTGAGCGTCTGCTGCGGCTGGTGCGGTCGATTGTTTTGGCCAAGCTCATCAGCTCCGCCGATATCGGTCTGGTAACCCTCGTTGCAGTGGTCTTGACCGTCTTCGAGACTGCTGGCGAAGCCGGCATTCGCCTGTCAGTCATCCAGAATAAGCAGGGCGATACCCCCGCGTTTCTTAATGCGTCCTGGTGGTTTCAGTCGATTCGCGGATTACTCTTAACTGCAGTCGGGATAGTAACTGCCGGTTTGATTTCATCCTGGATGCAGAAGCCCGAATTAACATCGCTCTTGCAGGCAGCCTTTCTGGCGGTGGCCTTCAATGCCCTAATCAGCCCGGCGGCGTTTCTCTTAGAAAAGCACATGCGGTTTGGCAAATACGTCCTGCTCAATCAGGGGACGATGCTGTTCGGTACGGTTCTGACGATTACCCTGGCTGTCTGGATGCGTAATGCCTGGCCGATGATCATTGGCATTGCCGCAGAAGGGGCAATCCGGCTGGTACTGTCATTTCTGATGTTCCCTTTCAAGCCGCGTTTTTCCATCGACCGCGGAGCGCTGCGGGAGTTATTCCATTTTGCCCGCGGTCTGGCGGGGATGCCGTTGTTGATTCTCGGGGCCTTATATGCGGATATGCTGGTGGTGGGGCGGATGCTGACGGCCCAGCAGGTGGGCTATTACGGCATGGCCGCGCTGCTGGCCCGAATCCCCCGGGATTTGGCCATGCAGATTGTGGGAAAATTGCTGTTGCCCGCCTTTTCCGCTCATCAGGATAATCCCGATGCATTGAGCAGGGGGCTGATGCTGGCCTCCCGCTGGATGACGCTGGCGGCAGGACCCTTGGCGGCGTTTTTCATCCTTTGGGCAAAGCCGCTCTTGACGCTGGCCTTTCAGCCGGAATATGCCGCCGCCGCCGGGGCTCTTGCGATTCTGGCCGGCGTGGTTTTTCTGCGGGTGCATGGCGTGATTATGTGGAATTATT
>DLFY01000060.1:0-217 GCA_002482415.1 Phycisphaerales bacterium UBA7708 | reverse complement strand
ATTGAAGCAAAATCGTTTATTTACGATGGTGCGTTTTGGTTTGCTTGCGGTCTTGATTGTTCCGATGACCGATAGATTCGGCATGGCCGGAGCCGCGGCCGCGGTTTTGGTTGGGGAGCTGACGGGTTTCATCCTGCAGGTATTCATGTTGTCCTTCCGAATTCCAAAGGCCGGGGTAGGTTATGTCCAGAATCTCCTGCCCGGCCTGCTGCTGGGC
>DLFY01000221.1 GCA_002482415.1 Phycisphaerales bacterium UBA7708 | reverse complement strand
ACTGGCGGAATTTCTTTAATTCATCCAGCGGCAGGTCGTAACCGCACAGGTGCAGCAGCGAATACAGCAGCATACTGCCGTGGCCGGCCGACAGCACGAAGCGATCCCGGTTAATCCAGTTGGGATCAGCAGGATTGAATTTCATGTGCCGCATCCACAGGGCATACGCAGCGGGGGCCATGCCCATCGGCATTCCGGGGTGGCCGGATTTGGCGGCCTGAACGCCTTCCATGGAAAGAAAACGAATCGTATTGATGCACAGTTCATCTAACGCAGTTAAACCGGTTTTGGTGATTACCCCTGCCATAACTTGTCCTTTTTCTATCTTTTATATTCTTTCAATGATTACCTGTTTCGTTTCTTGCAGCAGGCCTTATTTCTTTTATTCCTGTTTTGCCTGCAAACACAATCTAAAAAGTGTGTCATATAGTAATGTCGAATGGCCCGATAAACAAGCTACTTTTTGTGAACTTTTTTTCTCACGACGCGAAGTATTATATAATGAAACAACTGTATTGATATAAGCTAATCGTTGAATTGTATTAGCTTATCTTATTATAGACATATATGATATAATACGTATTGTATTATTTATATAGCTATATATTCTTGTATAACAATTACTTATCGTTGCACTGGTATAATTTTTGATGAAAACAAAACCCATGATATTCATATTATCTTGACTTTCGAGTCCTTTTCTGTTAACATTTTTCTAATTATGACAACCACTGAAAAAAGAAAACCGGCTGCCAAGCCGACCAGGAAGAAAATCGTCGCTACCGAAAAAGTGAAACGCGCTGAAAAGGCTTTCCGTACGTATGATCAGGCTCTCGATTACCTGTTTAAACAGACGGATTACGAAAAACAGCAAAAACTGCGATACAATGTGACCACTTTTGATCTGGACAGGATGAATGAGCTTCTCAAAGGACTTGGCGACCCCCATAAGAAGACTCGCACTGTCCATATTGCTGGAACCAAAGGCAAGGGTTCCACGGCAACGATGCTGTCGCGGATGATGGAAGCCAACAGTTATAAGGTTGGCCTCTACACATCGCCGCATGTCAGCACACTGCATGAGCGGATTACGGTCAATTCCGAGATGATTTCCCGCAAGGATTTCCTTGGGGTTATGAATCGGATGCATCCTGTCCTTGATAAGATGGGCAAAAAGAACTCGTTTCCTACCTTCTTCGAGATTATGACGGCGTTGGCCTTTCTTTATTTCTGTGATAAAAAGGTCGATATTGCTGTCATTGAAACCGGGTTGGGCGGACGACTCGACAGTACCAATGTTATCACCCCGGACGTTATCGGAATTACCAGCATCAGTGTGGACCACCAGAATCTGCTGGGGCCGACGCTGGAGCATATTGCCAAGGAAAAAGCCGGCATCATCAAAAAGGGAATTCCGGTAATCACCGTGCCGCAAGATCCGATGGCTATGAAGGTTATCAAAAAACAGGCATTATCTCTGAAAGCCCCGCTGACGATTACCGGGCGGGATATTGATTTTTCATACCGTTTTGAATCGTCCCGTGAGCATGGTCCTCACACTCGGATTTGCCTGACAACCCCAACCAGCAAATTTGAGCATTTGCGGGTTCCCCTGCCGGGTGAGCATCAGGCGATGAACTGCGGCCTGGCCCTGGCGATGCTGGATTCGCTGAAAGGCCAGGGTTTTCAAATCAATGACGAAAAGGCGATATCCGGCCTCAATAATGTCCAAATGCCGGGGCGGATGGAGATGGTTTGTACCGATCCGCGGGTATTGGTCGATGCTGCTCATAATGCTGCCAGTATTCGGGCTTTGATTCAGGCGATTGGACAGCATGTGCCTTACGATTCGATGGTCATTATTTTCGGCTGCAACAGCGACAAAGACGTCCGCGGGATGCTGACCGAACTGCAATATGGTGCGGATAAGGTCATTTTTACCCGCAGCAACTCACCTAAAGCGGTTTATCCGCAGGATTTAGCGGAAATGTACACCGATATTTGCGGCAAGATGTGTCAGACGGCTCTGAGTCTGACGGAGGCTCTTCGCATCGCTCAAAGTGCGATATCACGCGAAGACCTGATTTGTATTACCGGCAGCTTCTATCTGATCGGCCAGGCCAAGCAGATGTTCCAGCCGCCAGTCCAAATACCTTAATATCAGCCCTGATAATCGGGTTTAAAAATCAAGCTGTAACTTTTCGTTTGCCGATAAACTCTGAAGAGGTGTAAGTACAGGAATATAAATACAGGCGTATTTCCATCTTGTTACAGGCATATAATGCCAAAAAAAACTTGCATTTGGTATCGAGGCGCATACAATATCGAAAATTGAAGTTAATATTTACAAAACCGTCTTTTTTGTAAATTGCTAAAAAATGGAATGACAACTATTTTGAAAGGAGACACGAGAATGAAGAATTTAGTGGTTTTTGCCCTGTTGGGCGCACTGGCGACTGTTGCCGTAGCGGCAGACCAGTTGACAACAACGCTGGATGTGGGCTGGTACAGCCAGTACATGTGGCGTGGTTTTGACGTTATGGACGACAAAGGTGTCGTAACCCCAAGCGTCAACTTTGATTTCGGCAACGGCTNNCTTCAATTTCAATGTATGGTCGGCTCAGCCGGGTTCAAGCGGTGAAGGATCATGGAGCACTGTGAATCAGACAAACTTCCAGTACACCCCGTATTACAAGAATACCATCTGGGAAGACGGTTGCCTGATGACCAATTATGTTATCGGATATCGGTTCTATGATTATACCGATATGGCCAGCAATGATGCCGATCTGCAGGAACTGTTCGTTGAACTGGCATGGCCGAACCTGATTGGCAACGGTTTCACTCCTCGTTATGCCTATTATCACATGTGGAATTCCGAAGGCAGCGGCATGGTCCGTAAGTTCAGCGGCCCCATTCATGACCTTGGTCTGGATTATGCCTGGACATTTGAACAGGCTCCCGAGCTGCCGATGAAGCTTAGCTGGGATATCGTGTACAATGACGGTACCGGTTCAGTTGTGAATGATACGACTGGTGCGTATATTGTCGGCCCGGTTGATCATGACTGGTCACACATGGTCTGGGGTCTGTCCACCAGCATCCAGGCCCTGGGCGGCAAAATCACCCCCGGCATCTGGTATCAGAACTCGATGGAAGACACCGTCAATACCGAAGATGAACTGTGGGGCGGCATTTCCTACAGCATCAGCTTCTAAGACGTTATCATTCGAATCAAATAAAAAGGCCGAGTCGTTATGACCCGGCCTTTTTTATTTGTTCATGCTGATGGAGTTGTTTTGTTTACCATGTCTGGGTGATTTGGTATTCCAGTACGGTAGTCTGACCGGCTTTAACATTCACGGCAAACCGACAGGTATAGGCATCCTTTTTGGTGTGTTCAACACTGGATTTATCAATCTTCCAGTTGCGGCCCTGCGGGATTTTTTCATCGACAAAGACCGTCACAGCCTCATCCTTTCGGTTTCTGAGTTCCACCTTGCGGGTGTAGGTCTCGAAATTGCGGCCGTTGCGGGCATCGATAACCGTCGGCTCAGCCACGATATCAAAGGCATCGCCGATATACAGCGACAGTTTTTCATCGCGGGGAGTATGGTCGATTTCATCTTCGCCGACAAATTCGAGCGTACTGTCGGCGGCATCCCGTTTGAAAACGCGAACCCGGCCTTTGGGCAATGCGATGCCGAGCTGATTTTCTTTCTTGTTTTCGAACTCCATCTTGACCTGAACTTTCCTGCGTCCTTTGGTCAGCCAGTCCCAGTTGGATACTTCATAGACATAGAGCTTCTTGACCGGGACATTCAGGGCGGGGTCGATCAATTCGATCTGCTTGACCTGATTATTCAGGAGCGTAGTTTTTCGGCCGAGGGTATAGAGATGATATTCCATAAACGACTTTTCCTCGAATCCCACACCTGCGTCGGCGGCCATCATCATTTCCTGACGCGCCATTTTCATCGGCGCCGGCGGTTGTGCGACAATGCGCCGGACATCGCCGGCCATCAATTTCAGGGCAGCGTCTTTATACGCAGCTCCGCTGTTGTTGGTGACGGTCACCCAGCCGCTCATATCCAGCGCATCATCTTTGTCATTGAGTACCGCCAGATAATCCGCACGCCAGTCGATGCCCTCGGTAAAGTACGTGACCTGACACAGATCCGACAGTTTCTGTGCGGCATTGACCCGCCAGACGAGCGTGGGACGCGTCAGCAAATCGTCGGGCTTTTTAGCCAGTTGGATATGTTCGACAGAGTCATTGCCGATAACATTCATCTGGCCGGTCTGGGAGTTCTGTAAAATCAGAGTGGTACCGTCGGCGGACAGCAGGATGCCATCAACCAGGGTGCCGGCATTGGAGCCGCTGCCTTTGACCTGGACTATGACCGCCTGGTCGATGTATTTTTTCAGCAGGCTCTGGGTGTTGACCAGGTCGTACTCATAATTCTGCTCCAGCAGGGTGATTTTGCCGGGATTGAGCAGGCTTTCGAATAAGACACTGGTCGGATCAATCCGCTCGGCAACATCGGTGAACTTCATGGTGTTCTGGCCTTCGGCGAATTCCATCTGCCGGCGTTCCTTGACCACGGCAAAATTGTTGTTGTAAATCGTCAGGCCCACACCCGGTTCCGGTGCGGGTTTCGGCTGGGCCGCCCACGAAGGCAGCATCCACACCAGTACCAACAACACATACAATCCATTCTTCATTGTTTTGCTCCTTAAAAAGGGGTTATTTTGACTTGTATTTATTATACCCATTATCGCACAAGATGGTTTGTAAAAAGAATGTAAAAGAGCCGCGGTGCGCGGTCGGCGGAGGCTATGACCGGGAGCTGACAGCCAGGGCGATATTTTCAAGTGCTT
>DLFY01000265.1 GCA_002482415.1 Phycisphaerales bacterium UBA7708 | reverse complement strand
CCCTCGGCGCTGGACCCCTACGGTGGTTCGGCAACGGGCATCGGCGGCGTCATCCGTGACCCGATGGGTACCGGGATGGGGGCCAAACCGGTCGCCAATACCGACATCTTCTGTTTTGCCCGGCCGGATATGCCTTTATCTGAAGTGCCCAAGGGGGTGCTGCATCCCCGGCGGATTATGAAAGGTGTTGTTTCCGGCGTGCGCGACTACGGCAACCGCATGGGGATTCCCACCATTAACGGTGCGATTTATTTTGATGATCGCTATGTCGCCAATCCGCTGGTGTTTTGCGGGAATATCGGCCTGATTCCCCGCGATAAATGCTTTAAACATCAGAAATCCGGGGATTATATCGTTGTCGTCGGCGGCCGGACGGGCCGGGATGGCATCCACGGTGCCACATTCTCCAGCGGCGAAATGACCCACGAACATGAGACGATTTTTTCACATGCCGTCCAGATCGGTAACGCCATCACCGAAAAGAAGATGCTGGATGTGCTGTTGATGGCCCGCGATCAGGGACTGTATGATTCCATCACCGACTGCGGCGCGGGCGGCCTTTCCAGTGCGGTCGGCGAAATGGGCGAAAAGCTCGGTGCAATTGTCGATTTGGATAAAGTGCCGCTCAAATACGCCGGCCTCAGCTATACGGAAATCTGGATCAGTGAGGCCCAGGAACGAATGGTCATTGCCGTCCGTCCCGAACAGATTGAAAAAACGCTGGCCCTGTTTGCGTCCGAGGATGTTGAGGCCACCGTCATCGGGCGGTTTACCGATGATAAGCAGCTTGTCCTGCGATATAACGGCGTGGAAGTCGGGCGGCTGGACATGGAATTCCTGCACGAAGGAATTTCCAAATATTCCCGCAAGGCGGTATGGACCAGTCCGAAATTGTCGGAGCCGGCCATCGCCGAAAAGAAAAACTATAACGACGAGGTGCTGGCGATTCTGTCCAGCTACAACGTCGCCAGCAAAGAATGGGTCATCCGTCAATACGACCACGAAGTGCAGGGCGGCAGCGTCATTAAGCCCCTGACCGGGATTGCCAACGACGGCCCCTCGGACGCGGCGGTCATTCGTCCGCTGCACAAGTCGGACCGTGGTATTGCGGTGGCCTGCGGGATGAATCCCCTCTATGGCGATATCGATCCTTACTGGATGGCATTGTCGGGAATCGACGAGGCGATTCGCAACCTGATTTGCGTCGGCGCCCGGCCCGACCGGATTGCCCTGCTGGATAACTTCTGCTGGGGCAATTGCAATCGTCCGACGACCTTCGGGACGCTGGTTCGAGCCGCTCAGGCCTGCTATGATGGGGCGATGGGCTTCGGCACGCCGTTTATTTCCGGCAAGGACTCGCTCAATAATGAATTCGTCTGCGAAGACGGACGGGTGATTTCGATTCCCGCCACACTGCTGGTCAGCGCCATCGGTATCGTGGACGATATTAACCAGTGCGTGACGATGGATGCCAAGCAGGCGGGCAATCTGCTGTTTGTGGTCGGTTCCACGGGCAATGAATTAGGCGGCTCGCATTATTATCGATTAAGCGGTCAAATGGGCGCCAATGTTCCCAAAGTCGAAATCAGCCGGGCGCTGCGAACGGCTCAGAAGCTCAGTGAAGCCATCCGCAAGGGGCTGGTGCGAAGCTGTCACGACTGCTCCGAAGGCGGACTGGCTGTGGCGCTGGCGGAAATGGCCTTTGCCGGCGGTCTGGGCATTAATGCCGATTTACGCGGGCTGCCGACGACCGAAGATTGCGTGCGAACCGATGCCCAGTTGTTCAGTGAATCCAACAGCCGGTATATCGTTGAAGTCGCTCCGTCGCATTTCCATGAATTTGCATCGCTGATGTCGAATGTGCCGTTTGGGCAGATTGGTGAGGTTATCCATACCGACCGGCTGACCATTCGCAGCCGCAAGCAGCAGGTGGTCGTGGATTGCGATCTGGCATCTCTGAAACAGGCATGGCAAAAACCGCTGGCATGGAAATGATAACAAGTAAGAATTCCAATCAAAGGATTAGCTTTCAAGCTGAATATAAACTATGAAACAGGCAAAAGTATTAGTGTTGCGGGCGGCAGGGGTCAACTGTGACCTCGAAACCCAGGTCGCGTTTGAATTGGCCGGTGCCGCAGGTGAACGTATTCATATCAATCGTTTGATTGAAAATCCCTCCCTGCTGGATGGGTTTGATATTCTGGTTTTCCCTGGCGGATTCAGCTATGGGGATGATGTCGCCGCCGGCAAAGTGCTGGCTAATCAGGTTGTACATCATCTGACCGAGCCGCTGCATCGGTTTGTCGAGCAGGGCAAGCTGATTCTGGGTATCTGCAACGGTTTTCAGGTGCTGATTAAAACCGGCCTGCTGCCCGACCTCGACGGCAAGGCACAGCCGAGCCTGACGGATATGCCCGCGACGCTGACCGACAATGACAGCGGCAAATATGAAGACCGCTGGGTTTATCTGCAGCCCGGCACGAACCGCTGCGTATTCCTCGACCCCACCCGACGCCTGTATGTCCCCGTGGCCCATGGCGAAGGCAAGATTCTCACCCAGGACCCGCAGACCCTCGAACGCATCATCAACAACGGCCATGTGGCATTTCGTTATGTCGATGAACACGGCAAACCCGGCCCATTCCCGGTCAATCCCAACGGCTCCACCGACGATATCGCCGCACTGACCGATTCGACAGGCCGGGTGATGGGCATGATGCCGCACCCGGAACGATTTGTCCGCTGGACACAGCATCCGCGCTGGACACGCCTGACGGCCCAGCAGAAAGAAGGCATGCCAGACGGTATGACGATCTTTACCAATGCGGTTGGCTATGTGGAGTCCAATTTATAAGGGCTGACTGATTCGGTTTCCGGAGATTTCCGGGAGTATGACGTAATGACGCACTCACGAAAATTGGTGTTTGGATGGTATGATTACGCCGTTTTCCTGTGTTATTTTGTTTACGCTTCCGGATCGATTGTACTGCCGATTGCCCTGGTGTCGCTGGCTCGCGAGCTGAAATTTTCACTGGAGGAAGGCGGCCTCAGTGCCGGCGGGGCGTTGTCGCTTGGGCGTGCGGGGATGATTTTGATTTTCATGCTGCTGTGCGGATTTATGGCGGGCCGCTGGGGTAAGCGCCGTGTTTTCGGGATTTCACTCATACTGACCGCCATCGGCCTTGGATTATCCGCTTCTGCTTCCGATTATGCCATTTTGTTTTTTGCCTTGATGGTCACCGGTATTGGCGAAGGGGCCATTGAGGGACTGGCAACGCCGTTTGTGCAGGACTTGCACCCGGACCAGCCGGGGCGGTATCTGAATTTTGCTCACGCTTTCTGGCCGATCGGACTTCTGTTTACCGTGCTTCTGTTTGGGTGGCTGCTGTCGGTCGGGGTGTCCTGGCGGTTGATGATGGCATCCGTCGCCATTGCTGCCATCCTGCCGGCGGCGATGCTGCTGGTGCCGCGAAAAACGCATCCCGGCCCTGAACATCCTGAGCCGCTGCACTGGTCTGTGGTTCACAACCAGGCGATGACGATTCTTCGAATTCGGCGATTCTGGCTGTTTTTTGCGGCGATGTTTGTTGCCGGCGGGGGGGAGATATGCCTGACCTTCTGGTCGGCCAGCTATATTCAATTGCATTTTTCATCCTCGGCCTGGTCCGGAGCCGTCGGGACCGCTGTTTTTGCTGCGGGAATGATCTCGGGCAGAACCCTCTGGGCTTATTTTATCCGACAGCATCAGCTCAGCAGGCTGGTGGTGATATCCGCCATTGGCGGCACCCTCATTACGCTGTGTTTTCCCGTGCTGAATCATTTGGGGCTTTTTTTTGTCCTGCTGTTTCTGGCCGGATTTGCCACGGCTCCGTTCTGGCCCAGCATCCAAAGCTATTGCACGGATTGTCTGCCCGAAGCGGATAAGACCATGATATTCATTTTACTGTCTTGTTCAGGCATTCCTGGTTGTGCATTCTTTACCTTGCTGATGGGGTATATCGGGAATTTGAGCGGCAGCTTGAGTCTGGCATTCTATATCGTTCCGGCTTGTTATCTGTTGCTGGCACTGATGATTGGCATTGACGGGATGATTCACGGGCCATTAAGGCAAAAAAAACTATCCGCTGTTCTTTGTCGCGACTGAAGTTCTGATAAATAGATACACTATGTCATAATATTCAATTCTACAAAAATAGTCTCATTTGCGGATTTGAAGAACTGCTTGTCAAGTCTCCGTAAAATCAATCAATAAAATAGTTTATGAGAATTTATGCCCTCATTTCTTGCATCTGTTAATTGGCTAAAGTAAAATGAAACCAAAACAGGACTTGTCAGGATTATACGTCAAAAATTGAGACAACTTTTTTCTGTAAAATCTGAATTCAGACAGGAAGAGTCGTATATTATCAAATTGTTAACAAAAATAAAAATTTCCGGGGTAATTTCGACCCCAAACGGTATTTAGCAATAGGAAAATAGTTAAATAAGGGCATGTACATAATTTAAGTCATGCGATTGATAAATGAACGGCAGGGTGTTGATTAAATGAAAGAAACATACCCTCAGTCAGATGGGAATGATTGTGAAAAGTCGAACAAAGACGACTTTATCAGTCTGTTTTTATCTAACCAGCGTCGCATTTTCACATTCATCCTCATGTTTGTCCCGAATCGTTCCGATGCCGAGGATCTGATGCAGGAGACTGCATCCTGGATGTGGAAGAATTTTGAGGACTACAAACCCGGCACCAATTTCGGGGCGTGGGGAGTTCAGGTGGCTCGTTATAAGATTCTCAAATTGCATAATCGGACCCAGAACAGCCGGTTAAAATTCGGCGGCGACCTGGTGGATTTGATTGATGCCAGGGCCGAAAAGGTTCTGGATACCGCATCTCTGAAGATTCATGCCTTACGCAAATGTCTTTCCGGAATGAACGAGCAGAATCGCCGGCTTTTGTACTTGCGTTATGAGGAGGGGCTGACTCCGCAAAAACTGGCTCAAATGGTGGACCGTCCCGTGCATGGGTTGTATAAGACGATGGCCCGCATTCACAAAATGCTGCTTCGATGTGTTCGGCAGAAATTGATTGCAGAAGGAGATGAGTAATGTCGCTGGACAGACACATTGAACTGGATGAGTTGATCCTTAAAGAGATCGACGGCGTCATTACCGACCAGGAATTTGCCGAATTGTCTGACTGTCTTCGGCGTGACCCGGAGGCTCTCAATTACTATCTTGATTTTATGACGCTTTGTGCCGGCATCCTCAAACCCGGCGAAGTGACCCTTTGTGAGGATTCCTGCTGTTCAATCGAGGAGATTGGCCAGTCGGCCCTCTGGATGGCGCTGGCGGAAAATGAACGGACAGCGGAGGCGATTCATCTGGAAAAAGCGGTCCCTTTGCCGGAGATGGATACCCGGCTGGTATCCACGCGAAGGCAGAATGTGTCGCGTGTGGCGCTTTATACGGCGATTATCTCAACGGCGGCGCTGCTGATGATGATTGCATTTGTGGTGACCCACCCCCGGCAGAGCCGGGATGCCGTAGCCACCCTGACCGGCAGCAGCCAGGCGGTATGGAGTGAAACGGCCGGTCTTTCCAAAGACAACAATCGTCTCTATACGCATTCCACCTTGAATCTGCTGGAAGGCTTTGCGGAAATTACCTTTGATAACCAGGCTAAGATTATCCTGCAGTCTCCGGCCCAGATCGACATTGAAGACTATAACCAGATATTTCTCTACAGCGGAAAATTGTCCGCGGTGGTTCCGAAATCCGCGATTGGATTTGTGGTGCGCACCGCGGCGGCCACAGTGGTGGATTACGGGACGGAATTCGGGGTTACCGCCGATGCCGCCGGCCATACCGAAGCCCATGTGTTTGACGGGAAGGTGGAACTGCGGAGCGGCTCGGATCCGATTCGATTTGCGGGGCTTATGAAACTGACCAAAGGCCTGGCCGGTCGTGTCAGCGAAACCGGTCAGCTTTCTTCGGAAGCTATGCAGGCTCAGCCGTCGTCCTATGTCCGGCGTCTGCCCGCCAAGCCGACATTCGGCCAGCCGGGCAAACGGATGGATTTAGCCGATCTTGTCGGCGGTGGAAATGGTTTTGGGACGGGCAGGGAGTGTGTCGGCATTGAGCCTATCTCGGGCAAGGTGCTCAAGGAATTAATGCTGGTGAATCGAAGATTGGGACATTCACACTATTTTCCGGTTCCCGAAATTCCCTTCATTGACGGTGTGTTTGTTCCGTTCGGGGGGGATACGCCGCAGGTTGTAACATCGCAGGGGCACACCTTTGACCAGTGTCCGGCAACCGACGGCTGCTATTGGATTGAGATTACCAATAATCCGATTGCCAGTATCAGCGGCAATGCCGGCGGGGAAGCCCTGGATGTCCATCTGGTTCGCCTGGGCGGAATTCAGTTCGGCGTGCCGATGCATCCGGGCATCATGATGCACTCCAATACGGGAATTACCTTTGATCTGGACGCCATCCGGGCATCGATTCCCGGGGTACGCATCCGCCGGTTTACGTCGATGTGCGGCATGTCGGATACGGTGATTCAGCAAAATGTACAGGCCGATATGTGGGTTCTGGTGGATGGCCAGAAGCGGCAGGGTGAACATTTTGTCTATAATCGGACCAGTCATTTTGCTTATATCGACGTGGAGATTCATAACCAGGATCGATTTTTAACGCTCATGTCAACCGATGGCGGCGACGGCAACGGTGGTGACTGGACGTTTTTTGGCGACCCGGCGCTGGAGCTGGAGTCGTCTGTCTCTCAGCAATAAGTCGTGCCTGTTTTCTTTGACAATCGAATAAATCGCTGCTTTGATGCAGAAGTGTGAGTGGCAAATGAATGATTGACTCTGTCCTGTGAGAAAGGAGGGCCGTGTTGTTCCTGAGTTTGAGGCAGTGATAACAAATTGTATTGAGTAATAGTGAAACCTAAAAATAACGTTTATGTCAGGAGAGGTGGCTATGAGTAAAACAGTCAAATTTCTATGGGTCGCCGTGTTGGCGACTGTGGCGGTGATGTCCGTACAGGCATCCGCTGCGTCTATCTCGATGAATTTTGTCGAGAATGCAACCAACCAGATACTGGCCGGCGGAACCCCGATTGGTCCAATCGGAACGGATGGTATCTACTGGAATCACAATTCCGCAGTAGGTACCCCCTGGGCGACCAACTCGATGTCGAACCTGAAAGATGATACCGGTGCCGCAACGGGCGTTGATGTTTCCTGGAGAAGCTCCAATACCTGGTACACCGGCGAAGGCACCGGCAGTGATGAAGCCAAGCTGTCCGTCGGCTACCTGGATGACGGCGTGACCACAGACCCGTACGGCGTGCAAGTGACCTTTACCAATATTCCTTATGCCCGGTACCGCGTGTACGGGATGTATGCGTCGGATACCAATCAGGACGCTACTCCGTATATCGTGACGATGCGGAATTTCGAGGTCAACGGCGCATGGGTTCTGGACGGCACGAGTGCTACAACGGCTCAGGCCTATGGGCGGACGGATCGCAACAATGCCGCCAATGGGGCGTATTGGACCAAAATTGTGCCCGGCGTCAAGGTCGGCAA
>DLFY01000197.1:5439-9534 GCA_002482415.1 Phycisphaerales bacterium UBA7708 | reverse complement strand
TCGGTTTTTTTTCGGATAGTTTCAAAATCTCTGCAAGCCGCTCTTTTTCAGAGGCTCCCACAAACAGCAGATGACAGGATACAATCGTTTTTTGAATCTGTTCCAGATAATCCTCGACAGACGCATCGCCGTGTTTGCTTTTAAGTTCCTCAAAACTGTCAATGAATTCTATTTTTACCGGCCTGTCTTTAATCGTTTTTTCAGAAAGAGAATTCAGAGGGTCTTTCAGGTTATTTTCCCCAAGCACGCAAACCCGCAACGGCTCTTTCTTCGTTTCAGAATTACCGGATTGCGGATTGGAAAGGATATTGGGCCACTCCACAAATTTCATGAAATTATATAGAAAAGCAGCTTTCAGTTGATATTCTGTAGCGAGGTTTTTGCCGGTGTCAGCGGCGGCTGATGACGATGGCAATAGTCTGCCGGCACACAGAAATAACAAAACAACAAACAGCCGCAAACGTCGTCCGGCAGCAGAAACGACATCTGCTTTGCTGCTGTTTTTTGTCGCATTATCAATAAATTTCATTCCAATTCTCTGACAGTCCGGAATACAATCATCACGATGCTGTCAAATCGTCCAAATCAAGTGTGCGCTTAATCAGAACTGAATCAAACAACGGAATGAATTGTGTTGATAAAGCAAAAGCATTGCTTTGTTCATCTTCCCAGGCATCCGGCTTGGATTTTTATGGGAACGACAGAACAATTGTATTAAATCTCTGTCGAAATAAAAATGATTATCGGTCCTCAATAACAGCCTTGCTTTTCAACTCGTCAATAAATTGTTCTACCGCTTTCTGGCGAAATTGGCGTTGGAGTTCTTCCGAAATGAATGCGCGGACCTGTTCCAGGGCAATAGCAACTGAGGGTCGATTTTCAATCAATTTGGCGATGTGGAAACCAAATTCCGTTTCAAATACATCGCTGATTTCACCCGGACGCAGTTTCATTAGGACCTCCTCGAAGGCCGCAACCATCTGTCCAGCAGAAAACCAGCCCAGATCTCCGCCGCGATCCGGACAATCTGAATACACTTGTGCGAGTTTTGAAAAATCTTCCCCCTGCCGCAATTTTCCCAGCACATCAAGCAATTCGGATTTGAGCTGTTCAGGATCAGAGTCTGGTTTAGTGTGCTTAACAATATGAGCGGCCCGCATCATCGGCGGCATCATAAACCGGGATTGATTGTCCTCATAGAATTTGCGAATCTGCTTGTCTGTAGGCTCTTTGGCCTGAGATTCAATTTTTTCTATTAGACGATGTCCTCTGATTTGGGCTTCAATATCACTGCGAATCTGCTGTTCAGCCAGCTTATGATCGGCCAGAAAACGGTCGAAACCGACGCGCCCCCCCTGCCGTTCAATGACCCCCTTCATCGCTTCATCAATCTCTTGGGGATCAATCGGGCTATTCTGGCGCAAGGCCTCCTGACGCATAAGAACACCTTCGATCACATTTTCCCTGGCCCAATTAACAAGCTGTGCTTCTCTGGCATCCTGCTCCATATCTGCAAAAACACGCTCGTACTCTGGCCGAAGACGGGCAATTTCTTCTTCGATTTTTTGAGCGTCAACGATCTGGCCGTTTACATACAAAGTCATCTTATCTCCAACAGATGAGTCCATAATTTTAACTTGGCATCACTGTCCGAAATTTGGGTGATATTGTCAATCAAAAACTGAAGAATTGACTTTTAATCCACCCCTTTTTATACTATTTATCATAACTATACGCCTGTCCTCTGGCGGGCAGTCATGTGTTTACCGCAAAAAAGTGCTTGAAGTTGCGAAAATTAATCAGAAAGGAGTTTTATGGATATGCACAATAAATACGATGATTTCTCTGAACCAACGCCGCCGTCTTCTCCACAGCCTGGGGGCGCCCCGATTCCACCAGTTCCTGCACCCACTATCCAATATGTCAACATTCCTGTGGAAAAGAAAGGCAGTGGTTCTGGATGGAGAATATTTGTAAATATTCTATTGACTTTTTCAATTCTCACCAACATTGTCTTGTTTCTCGCCGTGACGGGTCTTGTTATGACTTTATTAGTCAGTTCCGGCGGGACAGAGAATTTTGCTGAAACAACGTTAATTAAANNAAGGACCTGCGGCAAGCAAGATTGCCGTCATCAACCTGGTTGGCATTATCGAAGGCAGCCAAAGTGAAGAAATCCGGCTGCTCACCGAGGAAGCATTGAGAAGTCCTGATATTCGTGCCATTATTCTTCGCATCAACAGCCCCGGCGGCACCGTTTCGGCCAGCGACCAGATACATTATTATATCAAGAAACTCAGACAGGAAACCGGCCTGCCGGTATTGGCCTTTATGCAGTCGGTGGCCGCATCCGGAGGCTATTACAGCGCCGTAGCCTGCGATTACATCATGGCCGAACCAACCGCGATTACCGGCTCCATTGGTGTGATTATGAGCCATATTGTTGTCAAAGACCTGCTGGAGCAAAAACTCGGAATCCAGCCGGAAGTCTTGAAAAGCGGAGAGAAAAAAGACTGGCCAAGCATGTTCTCGGAAATGACGGATGAACAGAAGCGTTATCTCAATGAAAAACTAATTAATCCGGCCTATGAACGTTTTGTCACGCTGGTCTGCGAAGGCCGGCAAACCCTGACCTCCCAGCAGGTCCGTGCACTTGCCGACGGCAGTATTTATACCGCCCAGGAAGCCCAAATCAAGGGATTGATTGATGATACGGGTTATTTTGAACAGGCTGTTGCGAAAGCCAAAGACATGGCTGGAATCAGCAGTGCCCGTGTCGTCGAATTGGAACGCANNTGGATGTTCTCGGAGCCGAAAGCCGTCAATCTGTCATCAATACCAAAACACTTGAAAAACTGGCTATTCCCCAATTGATGTATATGTGGGACGGCATGCACTGAGTCTTCATCTGCCATCTGGGCCAATCAGTATTTCCTGCTGCGGATGATGGAAATCGCAAGCCACAGCCCCATAATCATGGCAATCAGATACCCGCCAATCCCGAATGCCTGAAGACTGAACAGCCCCAGGACAGTCCCGTCCTGGGATACCAGCAGACTGGACCCGATCAATAAGGCGGCAATGATAACCGCAAAGCTGATCCGATTGGAACTGTTGTCCAGAGTGTCTTCCAGTTCTTCAAGGTGGTCATGGTGGATATGAATTTTGAAATTTCCACGGCGGAATTTGCCGATTATCGCCGCAGCATCCTCGGGTAATCGTCCGGCCAATTCTGTTGCCCCCAGAGCGGCTTTTTTCAACTGATCAAACACATTTTTGGGATTGATCTGCTCAAGCGCAAATTTGCGTGCATAGGGCTTGAGACATTCAACAATCTGAAAATCTTCATCGAGTGACCGCGCGAAGGATTCAATCGTCATCAGGCTTTTAAGCATCAGCGTAAAATCCCGCGGAGCTCCAATCTGATACTTTCGGATAATGTCAAATCCACGGACCATGGCCTCTCGAAATGGGATATCTTTGATTGGAAGCCCGGAATAGGTATTGATAACATCCTGGATGTCACGCACTAATTCAGCCTGACTCGAATGGTCGGACAGCATTTCGGCCCGTTCCAGCCCGTGCACAATCCTCCAGACATCCCCATCGACAATCGCTAACACGATGTATTGCAGCAGCAGTTTATCCTCATTGGTCAGTCGCCCCACCTGTCCGAAATCCAGAGGGGCAAGAACATTGCCCTGCATGACCAGAAAATTGCCCGGGTGAGGATCGGTATGAAAAAAACCGTGCTCAAAGACTTGTTGAAGCACAAAATCCGCTCCCCGGCGAGCAATAACTTTAGGCTCAAGGCCGACTGACATAAGGCGATCGATATGGCTGGGCTTGACGCCTTCAATGTACTCCATGNNAAGACCCTCTGAGCAATACGGCTCAAGAACCTTGGGAACATGAATGGCAGGATCGTTTGCAAAATTTCTGATAAATCGCTGCTGGTTGCGGCGTTCGTTGGCATAATCGACCTCTTTGCTGACCGCCTCAGCAAATTCACGGACCATACGCTGGGGATCAAACGTTTCCGGGGCTGCGAATCTGCCGCGAGCAAGCCGGGCAAGGTCATTGAGGATTTCCAGT
>DLFY01000197.1:0-5425 GCA_002482415.1 Phycisphaerales bacterium UBA7708 | reverse complement strand
GCCGGCGGATTTTCAGGACCACTTCCTGCCCATCCTTCGTTCTGGCGCGATGCACCTGGGCAATGCTCGCTGCGGCAATTGGTTCAGGATCAAACCGGTCGAATATATCTTCAGGATAGCTTCCGAGCTGCTTCTTGATTTCTTCACGGATAATGGAATATTTTTCCGGACTAACGCGATCCTGAAGCAACTCCAATTCCTGGATATATTCTACCGGCAATAAGTCTGGGCGAGTACTGAGTAATTGCCCAAGTTTGATAAAAGTGGGTCCCAATTCCTCCATTGCCAGACGAACTCGTCTTGCCAGCGTGGCTTGAGCAATTTCCTTTCGGGCAGGCATCGGGATGACTTTTGAGCCAAGGCCAACCTTGAGATGTCTGCCGACAATACCAGCCAGTTCCTCAAAACCGTACTTCATGAGTACGGCCATGATATGGCGGTACCGCTGTAAACGGACAAATGTCCGCCGTATTCCGCTGAACAATTTCAGCAAGGCTTAACTCCCTTTGGAGGCCAAAAGCTGATCGAGCTTTTGTTCAACGCGTTTCAGATCGTCTTTCGTGGCCAGCGGAATCGAAGAGATTGCTTTTTTGACCTGTTCGGAAACCAGCTTTTCCATGTCAGAACGTGTTTTTTCGGCTGTTTCAAGGATTTCTTTGACAAATCCGCTTTTGTGTTCACGTTCTGCCTGACCTTTTTTGACATAGTCGTCAAAAATTTGCTCCGCTTTTTCTTTGGTCATGGTCATGGCTCCCAGTCCTGCCAGAAACATTTTATCCAGTGTTTCAAACATCGTTGGCTCCCTTATGTAGGTTATGAATTGAAGCTCCGAATGGACAGCCGATCTGCCATTCAGCATTATTATATCAAAAAACTACAGAATTGCAAGGAGTTTACGTCTGTAGAATTCCCATATACAGATATTGCAGACCCCGTATCATTGATACTATTTTTTAAAATATTAATATTTTATTATCCACCTTTTGACGCCGGCAAACGGCTTTATTTGCGGTCGGAGGCCCCTGTTTCTTAATTGGAGGCGCTCAATCCATGTGTTTCAGCATGGATTGAGAAGATAGGCTGTTTTAAGCTCTATTAGCCATTTCTACCGCCGGCAATGAAATACCTGACAGTCTCATACTGTTTCGTTGCCGGCCTTTTTTTCTTCTGTTTTTTGGTGACTTTTTTTGCAGAAATCGTATAATGTTTGCCGTTTTATAGATTATGCATACCCAATGGGTATGACGGTTTTGCGATAAAAAATGCGAGTGGTTGACATCACGGCATTGAACCTCGCTGAAACGGGAATTTTCAAGTATTATTTAAAATCATGGTAAACAGAAGTATAGTCGAATGAGGTATATGAGAAAAGGATTGCTGGTTTTTCTTATAGGATGTCTCGGGGGATTATGTTCCGCAGAGTGTTCTGACTGCAAGCCTGCGTCTTCGAGCGGCCCGACGATGCAAATGGAATATAACAGCGAAGGCTTGGGCAACGGTGTCGATGTGTTTATGTATTTTGTCCCTCTCGTCGCCCCCACCAGTGTCGATGTCTATAAAGATCCCAATACGACACTTAATGCTAAAATTATATCCAGAACATCCGACGATAAGAAGAATTCGTTTGTGACCAAATGTGTCTTTGAGATAACCGGATCAGGTGTCTATGAGACCTTTTTTGATCCGAATGAAATGATTTCATTCAACGCCAAACATTCCAATAAGCCCAAAATGATGCGAAACATGCTCAAATCCATACGCATGGATGGGCCGCTGGTCGGGCTGCTGGAGATATCTGGCACGATTAAAGATAATAAGCGGCAGGTCAATAACGTGTCGGTACGTTTCGATATGAACGGGAAAAGCTCTGTAACCGCTCATTTGTATGACATCAAGAAAACCAAAGAGGGCTTTCTTTACTCCAACCGGTCCAATGAGCAGGTAGCCCGAATCAATGCTCTGACCTTTGCCCGCGGAGGCAATCCCCCGCAAATGGGCGCAGAAGTCAGTTCTATCGCCGGCGAAAAAGATTCCGAAGGATTCTTTTCCGCGTTTAAAGCCATGATTGCCAACTGGTTTATTCCTCCGATGCCCATTACGGATGTCGGCAGCGAAACCATGATGAACTTCGGATTGGCGCTGGATTCCACGCAATCCTCCTTTACGTTCCCCTTTGCCGAAAATCTGCGTCAGAGCCTTTCACTGCTGGTCGCTCAGAAATTAAATCAGAACACCAACATCCAATAGCTTCCGCAACCACAGAATACCCCGTTTCAGGCTTATTTCCGGGCTACAAAGGGGCTTAATTCCCGAAGCCGATTAATAATCGGCGGCAGCTTTTCGGCGACAAAGTCCACTTCCTGCTCGGTATTATAGCGACTCAGACTGAAGCGAATCGAACCATGGGCCGCTGTGAAAGGAACACCCATAGCCCGCAGCACATGAGAAGGTTCCAGCGAGCCGGACGTACAGGCGGAACCTGAACTGGCACAGATCCCGAAGCGATCCAGCATCATCAGGATGGATTCTCCTTCAATATATTCAAAACTGATATTCAGTGTATTGGGAAGGCGGTTTTCGGAGTCACCGTTGACCATGCAATCCGGACAGGTGGCCAGGATTTGCGACTCCAGTTTATCCCGCAGGGCCTTCACACGCGTATTTTCTTCGTCCAGGTGATGCAAAGCCATCTCACAGGCCTTGCCGAGGGCAACAATCCCCGGCACATTCTCGGTTCCGCCTCGACGATTATTTTCCTGATGACCTCCAAGCAGATAAGGCGACAGGCGTGTCCCCCGGCGGACATACAGAACCCCAATCCCCTTGGGAGCATGGAGCTTGTGGCCGGAAAGACTCAGCATGTCAATCGCGCTGGTCTTGAGATTCAGCGGGATTTTGCCCACCGCCTGAACTGCATCCNNAGTATGGAATGTCACACCCTTTGCCTTGCAAATGGAAGCCATTTTCTCAATCGGAAATATCACGCCGGTTTCATTATTGGCATACATGACAGATACAATGGCGGTGTCGTCATTGATCGCCGATTCGAGTTCGGCCAGATTAAGACAGCCATGCTTATCAACCCCCAATTCGATAATGCGATATCCATGCTGCTCGAGGTTGCGGCAGGGACNNCGCCGGGTGCTCGACTCGTGTCGTGATGACGGTGCGTTTGTGGGGAACAATGGAAAGCGTTCCCAGAATGGCGGCATTGTCGCTTTCGGTGCCGCAACTGGTAAAGATTATTTCATCCGGTTCACAGCCGAGCAAGGCCGCGACCTGCTGGCGGGCTTTTCGTATCTTGCTGCCAACCTGACCGCCAAAGGTATGCATGCTCGACGGATTTCCATAGTAATCGCTCAGATACGGCATCATCTCCTGTAATACTTCAGGATCGACGCGTGTGGTTGCGTTATTATCCATATAAACGACGGAACTCATTGCAGTTTCTCCGTGTGATTAAGCCTGGGCTGTATCTTTTTCTTCTTCGACAATCAGGTCTTCGGCCACAAATTCGCGTAATTTGGCCTGTACCAGATCTTTCATGGTCACTTCCGACATTTTGCAGCTGGCACACATCCCGCGAAGGGCCACAATCACTTTGCTGCCTTCCACGTCCACCAGTTCAAGGTCGCCCCCATGCGAGCGAATGACCGGGCGAATCTGTTCCCGTATCGTTTCCTGGATTAGTTGTATCTTCTGAATATTGGACAGTTTTTTATGCCGTGCTGCGGGGACCGGCGACTGCTGATTATTTTTTTTGCCCTGGACGTCCTGCAAAATATGTTCGATTTCACCATGGCAGCCGCCGCAGCCGCCGCCGGCTTTGCAGAAATTGGTGACTTGTTCAACTGTTGTCAAGTCATTTTCCAGGATAACCCGACGAATCTCCAGGTCAGTAACACCAAAGCACGTACAAACAATCTTCCCTTCTTTATGAGGAGCGGTTTTGCCTTTGTTGCGATAATAGGCAATCGCCGCCTCCAGGGCTTCCTGTCCCATCACTGAACAGTGCATTTTCTGTTCGGGAAGACCACCCAGTTTATCTGCAATCTGCTGATTGGTGACTTTTTGGGCCTCGTCGAGTGTCAACCCTTTGATAATCTCGGTCAAAACGGAAGAGGATGCGATTGCACTGGCACACCCAAAGGTCTGAAATTTAGCGTCCGCAATCCGACCGCTCTTATCCAGCTTAAATGTCAGGGTCAGGGCATCTCCACAGGCCAGCGAACCGACCTCGCCAATGCCATCATAATCTTCAATTTTTCCCACGTTGCGCGGGTTGGTAAAATGATCCATTACTTTATCTGTATAATCCCACATCGGACAAACTCCAGTATAGGGCCTATTGTTCCAACAGCGTTGCGAATTACGACTGACTTGCTTTCAACGCATAATCAAAATCTTCTACGATATCATCTATGTGCTCGGTTCCCACAGAAACACGAATATAATCAGGGGTGACGCCGGCCGCAAGCTGATCGGCTTCGGTTAATTGCTGATGCGTTGTGCTGGCCGGGTGAATTACAAGTGTTTTGCTATCCAATATATTCGCTAAATGACTTGCCAGTTTCACGGCGTTGATGAATTTCACGCCGGCAGACTTGCCGCCCTTGACACCAAAACCAAGGATCGCACCCTGCCCTTTTGGCAGATATTTCATCGCCAGCTTATAACAGGGGTGGCTGGGCAGGCCGGGGTAATTGACCCAACTGACCGCAGGATGCTTTTCCAGAAATCCGGCCAATACCTTGGCATTTTCACAATGCCTGGCCGCTCGCAGATGCAGGGTTTCAACACCCTGTAAAAGCTGGAATGCATTAAATGGCGACAGGCATGCCCCGGTATCACGCAGGACATGCGTGCGAATTTTGATGCTGTAGGCCAGATTGCCAAAAGTTTTAACATACTGCAATCCATGATAGCTCTCATCCGGTTCGGTCAGGCCGGGGAATTTGCCATTGTCCCATCTGAAATTACCCGAATCAATAACCATCCCGCCGATACTGGTACCGTGGCCGCCTATCATTTTTGTGCAGGAATACACAACAATATCGACGCCCTGTTCAATCGGCTGAAAAAGCATCGGCGTAGCAACGGTATTGTCGCAAATCACCGGCAGTCCATTGTCATGTGCAATCTTCGTAATGGCCGGATAATCCAGGACATCATTTTTCGGATTGCCGATGGTCTCAATATAGACTGCACGAGTATTGTTCTTGATGGCCTTGCGAAAATTCTCAGGGTCATTGGGATTGACGGTTGTGACCTCAATACCCATCTGCGGGAATGTATGCGAAAACAGCGTATGCGTTCCGCCATAAAGCGAACTGCTGGACACCACATGGTCGCCGGCGGGACAGATATTGAATATGGCTGCTGTAATCGCAGCCATGCCGGATGCAAAGGCTACGCCTGCCACGCC
>DLFY01000090.1 GCA_002482415.1 Phycisphaerales bacterium UBA7708 | reverse complement strand
CATCCACAATAATAATCTCATCGGCCGGACGGGTCTGAACCAGGACACTGTGTATTGCACGTTCAAGATAAGGTGCGGCATTATAGGCCGGGATGATGACGCTGATCACCATTACATTTTTCTCCTGCGGCCGATGGTCTTGAGGCAGTCTTTGCTTTTCAGATAAAAATCGATCAGGCTGCCTGCCCAGGGCAGTTTTATACGCCAGAATATTTCCCGACAGAATCGCGCTGGAACAATCTGCTCAAATCGCGTCAACAAGTCCTTTGCCTGGGCAAATTGTCTCTGCTCAACGAGCTCGCGAATCCAATCCTGAAGCATTTTGGAGGCACTGGCCAGATAGGCCTGTTTTCTGCCCGCCTGCTCCGACAGTTGAATATGCCGCTCGATGTGATCAATCATAAACTGATAATGAATATTGACCTTGGTTGAACTGTTTGGTGTATCGCGGTGATAGATCGCCAATGGTGCTGAAACGTATCCGACTCGCGGATAAAGATAGGCGATTCGAAACCACAGATCGGTATCCTGCCCCCGCTTCATCCCCGGCTCAAAAAGACCTGTCTTCTCAAAAACACGCTTTTGAATCAACAGCGTGCCAGTCCATGCATAAAGACCTCCGCAATAGGCATGCAGGTAATCATCGAACACATCGTTGTCTGAAATTCGATTGGGGAGTACCGCTTTTTTCGAAATAATGCCTGAATGAGCAGCAAAAAAATTACTATACCCCCAAACTAATTCCGGATTAGCATCCAAAAATGCTTCCTGCAATCGAAGTTTGTCGGGGAGCCATTCATCATCGGCATCCAGAAACGCAATCCAGTCGCCCGAGGCCGCTTCAATTCCCGTATTGCGAGCCACACTGGAGCCCGTATTGGCCTGCCGAACCACCAGGACACTTTTGCTGATCTGCCCGGCTATCTGAGCTGTATCATCCCGTGAACCGTCATCCACGACCAGAATTTCATCGGCCCGACGCGTCTGGGCCAGCACGCTCCGCACCGCCCGTTCGATGGTTGCCGCTGCATTATAGGCTGCGATGACAACACTGATTTTCATATCCTGTCAGCCGACTTATCTGCCGGGCAAGACCCAGCGCAGGATGTCATTATAGGTCACCCACAGAAATACACTCAACAACAAAATCAGCCCGATCCAGGTGATGATTTCCTGGGTTTTCTGGGCCAGGGGAACACCGCGAATCTTTTCAATAATCAGCAGGACAATCAGGCCGCCATCGACAATCGGCAACGGCAGCAGGTTCATGACAACAAGACATGAACTGACCAGCCCCAGGAAATTCAGCAGATCCAGAATCCCCTGTCCGGCCATTCGGTAACTGATGGATGCAATTCCCACAGGACCGCTGAGCGAAGAGGCCGGCACCGTATCGGTAAACAAGCCAATCAGAGTCATCACCGACTGCATAATATACTGTTTGGTGCGTTTGACGCCCCAGACAATAGCTGTGCCTGGATTGGACGCCTTAAACGTTTCCCGCAAATTCTCGAATTGCATGACATCCGCCGCACGCAATATTGAGCTGATATGCATCGCGTCCTGTTCCGGCACATCCAGCCCCGTGCCGCCGCCATCCTGGCCCGAACGATAATCAATACTGATATGCTGCCCGCTGTTCTTGCGAATCAGTGCAATCACATCATAAAAACTCTGTACCGGCTGCCCATCCACCGCTGTAAGAATTGCTCCCGAAGGAATACCAAGAGCACCTGGACCAGTCGATGAGTAAATCGTCTGCGCCACTACGGCATGTTCCATATCCAGTTCCACCTCGATTCCCAGGGTAGCGCGTCCTTTATTCCCTGAACGAACTTTAGGCTGCACCTTCAGAGTTTCAGTAACTTCACGCCCCTCGGCGTTTGTCCGCAAGACAACCATTTCGAGGTCTTTATCCTTATAAGCGGTCGTTTTGTCGCGGAGGTCTTTGTAAGTGGGATTTTCAATATCGGCAATCTTGAGAAAAATATCGCCTTTCTGCAACCCGCCTTTGCCGGTCTCGTATAAAACGTCCTTGACTTTCAAACGAGGCACCATGGAGTAAATATGGGCCAGATCAAACTCGTTCTGGAAATTGGGCAACAGAGGGCCGCATAATAACGACATTTCGACTTCGACTGTCGTCGGGGCACTGCCGGCCGGATATGTTCGGGATACGGTAAATACAATCTTGGGATTTAACGACGAAGCGATCTGCTGGTCGAACTGCCATGCCTTGGTAAGCGGTTTTCCATTAATCGCGGTAATCGTGTCGCCGGGACGAAATCCCGATTGTTTATATAAATAGTCAATTTCTTCCGGATTTTTGATCTCGGGGCTGATGGTTAATGTCGTCGGCTGACCAATTCCAAAGGCTCGGATGCCGGTGGTATCGTTAACCATCTTGGCCGCGACAAGCTGGGTTTCAAATTCAGGACTGCCGGCCCGGTCAACTTTGATTTTGACACCACGGTCCTTATCCGACAAAGCCGCAGAAAGAATGACCGTTGTAAAATCAATAAATTTTTCATCCTCAATTTCAACGATACGATCCCCAGCCTTGAGCCCGGCCACATCGGCCGGGGAACCGGGAATGACGTTGCCCACGACGGCCGGCATCAACTCTAAACCATGCAGGAATAAGGCCATAAATAAAATCATCGCACCGATGGCATTAAATGCGACACCGCCGGCCACCACGACAATGCGCTGCCAGATGGGTTTGTTCAGAAAAGACCTTGGATCGTCGGATTTTTCTACCGGGCCAGAGTCGGACTGACCCAGCATTTTCACAAAGCCTCCGAAAGGCACCGCACCAATACAATATTCCGTATCGGAATCCCCTTCTTCCAGAGTTTCTGTCGCCCCGGACTGAGGCAGCAGGTGAAAACGGAAGCCTTTCTTGGTTTTTCGGATGCCCAGCAGAATAGGCGGAAAGCCGATAGAAAACATCTCGACTTTGATGCCGCAAAACTTGGCCATCAAAAAGTGGCCCAGTTCATGAATCATCACCACAGCACCAAAACCCACGAGCACCAGAAGAATTTTCCAGGTCATCGCCGGATGCTGCATCACAAGATACAAGATGCCTGCAACAATAATCAGAACCAGAAACACATTAAAAATCTTGTCCATTTGACTTTTCTGGACTGGTTGAGTCTGGTTCTGCGTTGGTTTTTGTTCCGTCATGCTAATTTCTCCAAATATATGCCTTCTCTGAGGTTATACCATCAGTTGCCGGCGGTTTTTCAATACCTGTTCCACTTCAGCTCTTGCCCAGCGATCCACATCGATCAGCTCTTCAAGCCCCAATCCCTGCCTGACGGTATGAACCTGCAGGCAATGTTCGACCAATTCGAGAATAGTTCCAAGCCGCATCCGGCCCGATAAAAACTGCTCTACCGCCGCTTCATTGGCGGCATTGAATACCGCGGGAGCCGACCCCCCTATGCGGGCAGCCTCAAATCCCAGATCCAGCGAACGGAAAATCGACCGATTGGGTAATTCGAAAGTCAATCTGCCTAAATGCGCTAAATCCAAACCCCTGGCAATTCCCGGAACACGTTTGGGATAGGTCAATGCATACTGAATCGGAGTTTTCATGTCCGGAGTACCCAGTTGTGCTATGACTGAGCCATCGACATATTCCACCATTGAATGAACAATGGACTCCGGGTGGACCAGCACGTCCACCTTTTCCGGCGGTGTTTCAAACAGACGCACAGCCTCGATGACCTCCAGCGCCTTGTTCATCATGGTCGCTGAATCGACGGTAATCTTCGGCCCCATCGCCCATGTCGGGTGTGCCAGTGCCTGCTCTTTGGTGGCGTTGGCAAAGGTTTCTGCTGTTGCTTTGCGAAACGGACCGCCAGAGGCTGTTAAAATAATCTTTTTGACCTCGTTGGCTTTTCCGGCCTGAAGCGATTGAAAAATGGCCGAATGCTCACTATCGACAGGCAGAATCGTTGCACCATGCCGGCGAGCTGTTTCCATAAGTATCTGCCCAGCAATGACTAACGGCTCCTTATTGGCAATCGCCAGGATTTTCCCGGCCTGTGCCGCCGCCATTACCGCNNGGCAGGCAATCCCGCCGCACCAACCACACCAAACAATACAATATCGACCTCTGGCATTTTAGCAATATCAACCAAGGCCCCAGCGCCGGTCAGAATGGTACCCGAAAATCGATTTTTCAGGTAATCTACTCCGGCGGTGCCAGTTGAGTTCGTCAGCGCAGCAACCGCAGGAC
>DLFY01000306.1:10531-15696 GCA_002482415.1 Phycisphaerales bacterium UBA7708 | reverse complement strand
AGGGTGACTTGACCCCGTGAACACACGCGGCATATAACCGGCCCGTGGCCGCCGCGGAATAATCATACCCGTTGGGTATATTTTGCTGACATTTATTTCCATCGACCGATTTGTGTGACAAATATTTCCGAGTCCTTGTAATTCTTTATTTCACAGCGACTTACAACTCATTCAACAAATATTCAATACCGCATTGAGGCGCCTTTTTAACAACTATTTCCATTTTCCCGTCGAAGCCTGCTTTCAGGGTAAATCCTTTGCGGTTATATTCTCCGCCGGACAATCCCGGTTTTTCATTCAATTTCAAGACATTCAAAATTCTTTCGCAAGTTTTTTCTGATTTTCTGAATCCGGCACACCGCTTGCGATTAGAGAACCAGAGTTTATTGGTAAAACGTTTATAACAGATTTATCAGGAGTTTCTTCAATGAGAAAGATTGCGATTTACGGCAAAGGCGGTATCGGAAAATCAACCACCACCCAGAATACGGTTGCAGCCCTGGCCGAGATGGGCAAAAAGATCATGGTGGTGGGCTGCGATCCCAAGGCCGATTCAACACGCCTGCTGCTTGGCGGACTGGCACAAAAGACCGTCCTGGATACCCTGCGTGAGGAAGGCGAAGATGTTGACCTGGACGATGTGCGCCGCCAGGGCTACGGCGGAACACTCTGTGTCGAGTCCGGCGGGCCGGAGCCGGGCGTCGGTTGTGCGGGTCGCGGCATCATCACCTCGATCAACCTGCTGGAGCAGTTGGGCGCCTATAAAACGGAACTGGATTATGCGTTCTATGATGTGCTGGGCGACGTGGTCTGCGGCGGATTTGCCATGCCGATTCGTGAAGGCAAGGCCGAAGAAATTTATATCGTGTGCTCCGGTGAAATGATGGCGATGTACGCGGCCAATAACATCTGCAAGGGTATTGTCAAATTCGCCGAGGCCGGCGGTGTGCGTCTGGGGGGCCTGATCTGCAACAGCCGAAAAGTGGACAATGAACGCGAGATGATCGAGGCGTTCGCAAAGAAACTCGGAACCCAGATGATTCACTTCCTGCCGCGTGATAATGATGTGCAGCGGGCCGAAATCAATCGCAAGACCGTCATTGACTGGAACAAGGAAGCGCCGCAGGCCAATGAATATCGCACGCTGGCCCGCAACATCGACCAGAACCAGATGTTCGTGATTCCCAAACCGCTGAAAATCGATGAACTGGAAAAACTGCTGCTGGATTACGGCATGCTGAACTAACCTGACTTTGACACATACAGAAAGGAACACAATAATATGATTATGATTCGTGCCATTGTTCGTCCCGAAAAGGTGGATGAAGTCCTGTCCGCATTGATGTACGCGGGCTTTCCGGCGGTAACCAAGATGGATGTTTACGGCCGCGGCAAGCAGCGCGGCGTTAAAATCGGTGAAATCACCTATGATGAACTGCCCAAGGAACTGCTCCTGACGGTCGTACCCGACGGCGAAAAAGACTTTGTGATTGAAACCATCATGAAAGCCGCCCGCACCGGACCCAAGGGCGCGTTCGGTGACGGCAAGATATTCGTTACCGCCGTCGAAGAAGTCTATACCGTCAGTTCCGGCCAAAAAGAAGTCTGACCAAAGGAGGGTGTACCATGAAAGAAGTTATTGCGATTATTCGCATCAACAAGATGAACGAAACCAAGCGGGCGCTGGCGGACGCAGGTATTTACTCGCTGACGGCCCGGAAAGTCACCGGCCGGGGACGCGGCAAAATCAACACCCTGCTGCTCAAGGGTGCCGAAAACGGCTATGAAGAAGCCATCAATCAGCTCGGCTCCGGCCCCAGGCTCTTTCCCAAGCGGATGCTGACCATCGTCGTGCCCGATGCAAAGGTACCGACCGTGGTTAAGACCGTCATCGAGGTCAACAAGACCGGAAGCCCCGGCGATGGCAAGATCTTCGTACAGCCGCTGCTGGACGCCGTCCGCATCCGTACCGCGGAAAAAGGCGACAAAGCCCTCGACGAAAATAACGAACCTGTAAAAACCTAACCCAATGAGGTGTCACAATGGCGCATCAACCTGACCCATCCAAAATAAAAGAAAAACTGATTCAAAAATATCCAACCAAGGTCGCTCGAAAACGCTCGCAGCAGATTGTCATCAACCAGGTCGGCGAGAATCAGGCGGTCCCGGAAATTACCGCTAACGTTAGAACAACTCCGGGTATTATCACTCAGCGCGGCTGCACGTATGCCGGCTGTAAAGGCGTCNNGCTGGGCCCGACTCGGGATATCGTCAATATCACGCACGGACCTATCGGCTGCGGTTTCTATTCCTGGCTGACCCGTCGAAACCAGACCCGTCCAGAGGGGCCTGAAGATGATAATTTCATGACCTACTGTTTTTCGACCGATATGCAGGACGATCAGATTATCTTCGGCGGAGAGAAAAAACTCCGCCAGGCAATCCAGGAAGCTTATGACCTGTTCAAACCCAAAGCCATCGCGGTCTTTTCCACCTGCCCGGTCGGACTCATCGGCGACGATGTGCACGCCGTCTGCCGCGAAATGAAAGAAAAACTGGGGATTAATGTCTTTGGTTTCAGTTGCGAAGGCTATAAAGGCGTCAGCCAGTCGGCGGGACACCATATCGCCAACAACCAGCTTTTCAAACATGTCATCGGCCGCGACGACACTGTCGATCCGCACCCGTTTAAAATCTGTATGCTTGGCGAGTATAACATCGGCGGCGATGCCTTTGTCATTGATGACATCCTCGAACGCTGCGGTATCAGGCAGATCGCCACATTCAGCGGCAACAGCACCATCGGCAAATTCGAAAACGCCCATACCGCCGACCTGAACTGCGTCATGTGTCACCGGTCGATTAATTATGTCGCGGATATGATCGAAAAGAAATACGGCGTCCCGTGGATCAAAGTCAACTTTATCGGCGCCGAATCCACCGCCAAATCCCTGCGAAAAATTGCGGCTTATTTTGACAATCCGGAATTGACGGCCCGCGTGGAAAAAGTGATTGAAGAAGAAATGAAAGCTCTCAAAGCAATACGCAAAGAAATTAAAAGCCGCTGCGAAGGGAAACTGGCCATGCTGTTTGTCGGCGGCAGCCGGGCGCACCACTACCAGGATTTATTTAACGAAATCGGCATGAAAACCATCGCCGCCGGCTATGAATTCGCCCACCGCGACGACTATGAAGGCCGCAAAGTGCTGCCGACGATTCAGGTGGATGCCGACAGCCGCAATATCGAAGAGCTGACCGTCGAGCCGGATCCGAACAATTATCGCCCCCGCCGCACCGAAGAGCAGCTCAAGATGCTGGATGAAAAAGGACTGGAAGTCCGGGGCTACGAAGGCATGATGCCCCAGATGGACAACCAGACGCTGGTCATTGACGACATCAGTCAGCATGAATCCGAGGTGCTGCTGGAGATGTATAAACCCTCGATATTCTGCGCCGGCATCAAGGAAAAATTTGGCGTTCAGAAATCCGGTATTCCCTGCCTGCAGCTTCACAGCTACGACTATGGCGGCCCATTTGCCGGATTCAAAGGCGCTGTCAACTTCTACAAAACCATAGACCGGATGGTCAATACTCAGATCTGGTCGTTTATCAAGGCTCCCTGGCGGGTCAACGGAAAACCCCTGCTGGAAGCGGAATTAGTCAATAGTTAACTCTCGAAATGAGGATTTTATGTTACTACGTCATACGACACCACATATTCAGGAACGGTCGGCACTGACCATCAACCCGGCCAAAACCTGTCAGCCCATCGGCGCGATGTATGCGGCGCTGGGTATCCACCGCTGTTTGCCGCACAGCCACGGTTCGCAGGGCTGCTGTTCCTATCACCGCAGCACACTGACTCGGCACTATAAGGAACCGGTCATGGCCGCCACCAGCTCTTTCACCGAAGGCTCTTCCGTTTTCGGCGGCCAGAGCAACCTGCTGCAGGCCATTCATAATATCTTCTCGATTTATGAGCCGGACGTCATTGCAGTCCATACCACCTGCCTGTCGGAGACCATCGGCGATGATATCCCGCAGATTATTGCCGCCGCAAGAGACAAGAAATTCATCCCCGAAGGCAAATACGTCATACACGCCAATACGCCAAGCTACGTCGGCTCGCATGTGACAGGCTTTTCCAACATGGTCAAAGGCATGGTTTCATATTTTTCCGAGCCGGGACCGCAGACCAAGACGATCAATATTATCCCCGGCTGGGTCGAACCGTCGGACATGCGTGAAATCAAACGCCTCTGTGCCATGATGGGGACAAAAACCATCCTGTTTCCGGACACATCCGATGTGCTGGATTGCCCGCAGACCGGCACACTCGAATTCTATCCCAAAGGCGGCACTCCCATCGCGGATATCCAGCGTACCGGCCAGAGTCAGATGACCCTGGCACTGGGCCGTACCGCATCCCTGGCCGCAGCACGAGAGCTTGACACCAAATGCAAAGTGCCCTGTGAGGCCCTCGAACTGCCTATCGGACTTCGTTCCACAGACCGGTTTATCGATACACTTCGTCGTGTTTCCCGCGTCGATATCCCCGCCTCACTGGAAGACGAACGCGGCCGGCTGATGGACATCATCACCGATATGCACCAGTACTTCTATGGTAAACGTGTGGCACTGTGGGGCGACCCGGATCAATTGGTCTCGCTGACGGAATTCCTGGTCGATCTGGATATGCGGCCGGTCTATATCGTCACCGGCACGCCCGGCAAAAAATTCCTGTCCCGGATTGAAAAAGCCCTTCAGGGCAAAGTCCCGGAGGCCCAGGTCCGGGAAGGCGCCAATGCCGACATGTTCCTGATGCATCAATGGATCAAACAGGAAAAAGTGGATTTACTCATCGGCAATACCTACGGCAAATACATCAGCCGCGATGAGGATATCCCGCTGCTGCGTTTCGGCTTCCCGATTCTGGATCGCATCGGTCATTCGTATTTTCCGACCATCGGTTATACCGGCGCCATGCGTATCCTCGAAAAGATTCTCGGCCTGCTCATGGACCGACAGGATCGAGACGCGCCGGAAGAAAGTTTTGAATTAGTGATGTAAGCCAATCCCGGATATGAATGGAACCATCCCATGTCAGGCATTCTTGAAAAAAGACAAAAACAGATACACCGCAAAGGCGGACAGCCCTTCGCAAT
>DLFY01000306.1:10039-10519 GCA_002482415.1 Phycisphaerales bacterium UBA7708 | reverse complement strand
CCTGCGTCTTCTGCGGCAGCCGGGTGGTCTTATACCCCATCGCCGATGCCCTGCACCTGATTCATGGCCCGGTGGGCTGTGCCGCTTATACCTGGGATATCCGCGGTGCGTTATCCTCCGGCCCGCAACTGCACCGGATGAGTTTTACCACTGACCTGCGGGAACAGGATGTCATCCACGGCGGCGAAGATAAATTATATCGCTGCCTGACAGAACTGATTGCCCATTACCAGCCGCGAGCGGCGTTTGTCTATTCCACCTGTATCGTCGGCGTCATCGGCGACGATGTCCAAGCGGTCTGCAAACGCGTCGCCCGCGAAACCGGCCTGACAGTTATCTCGGTCGCATCCGAAGGATTCAAAGGCACCAAAAAGGATGGCTATCGCGCCGCCTGCAACGCCCTGTCGCAATTAGTCGGCACCGGCGATACCTCACACATCGGCCCGATGAGCCTGAACATCCTCGGCGATTTCAACATCG
>DLFY01000306.1:0-9986 GCA_002482415.1 Phycisphaerales bacterium UBA7708 | reverse complement strand
CATCACCGGCGACGGCCGGGTGGATGATATCCGACGCGCCCACGGGGCCAAACTCAATGTCGTGCAATGCAGCGGCTCGATGGTCCATCTGGCCCGACACATGCAGGAAAAATACGGCATCCCGTATATCCACGTCTCGTATTTCGGCATTCAGGATATGAGCAGAGCCTTGTACGATGTGGCGGAATTCTTTGCCGACAATGAAGTACTGGAACGCACCCAATCACTGGTTCGCCAGGAAATTCAGCGGGTCATGCCTGAAATCAACCGCTACCGTCAGGATTTACAGGGCAAAAAAGCCGGCATCTATACCGGCGGTGCCTTCAAAGCCTTTTCACTGGTCGATTCGCTGCGTCTGCTGGGCATCCAGACTGCTTTTGTCGGCTCACAGACCGGCGGCCCGGAGGATTACCAGCGTCTTGAAGCCTTCTGTGACGAGGGTACGATTATTGTCGATGATGCCAACATCATGGAACTGGTTCGATTCGCTCAGGAAACCCGCATTGACCTGTTCATCGGCGGCGTCAAAGAACGTCCTGTTGCCTATAAACTGGGCATCGGGTTCTGTGACCACAATCACGAACGCAAGATATCGCTGGCCGGATTTGAGGGCATGCTCAATTTTTCCCGGGAAGTCCATGCCACCATCATGAGTCCGGTCTGGAAACTGATTGACAGCCGTAATCGTCAGGCCGGGAGAAACTGATATGAACCCTCAATCCACAATTGCCGTTTCTACTCGCAATCCATGCAGGATGTGTACACCGCTGGGCGCTGCGATGGTCTTCAGCGGAATTGCCGACGCGGTCCCCTTCCTGCACGGCTCCCAGGGGTGCAGCACCTATATCCGCCGGTATCTCATCGGCCATTTCCGTGAACCAGTGGATATCGCCTGCTCCAATTTCGGCGAATCCTCCGTGATTTTCGGCGGCTGGCAGAATCTGCATACCGGAATTCACGCCGTCATCGAACAATACCATCCCCGTCTGATCGGTATCGCCACGACCTGCCTGGCTGAAACCATCGGAGAGGATATCCCGCAGATGATTCATCGGCTCGAACAGGAACTGCCGGAGGACGGCCCGATTCTGGTATCGGTTTCGACGCCCAGTTATCAGGGCTCGCACAGCGACGGATTCCACCGGGCGGTTAAAGCGGTCGTGGAAAAACTGGCCCAGCCCGGCCCGGCGGGCAGACACATCAACGTGTTCAGCGGAATGATTTGCCCCGAAGACATCCGCCACCTCAAGGACATCTTTGCTGAGTTTGGACTGCAGGCGACTCTGCTGCCCGATTACAGCGATGCCCTGGACAGCGGCATCTGGAACCGATACGAAAAAAACATTGAATCCGGAACACCCATCGAGTCCATCCGCCGCTGCGGACAGGCTCAGGCCACCATCGAATTCAGCGCAACCGGCGATTTTTCCACCTCGGCGGGCGAAACCCTCCTCCGGCGGTTCGGAACACCCCTGTATATGCTGCCGCTGCCTGTCGGTGTCAGGCAGTGCGATACATTCTTCGAACGGCTCAGCGTCCTGTCCGCCACAGAGATTCCGGCCCGCTTTACCGCCCAGCGCAGCCGCCTGATTGACTCCTATGTCGATGCACACAAATATGTCTTTGGCAAAAAAGCCGTGCTCTACGGCCCTGCCGACTGGGTTGCCGCCCTGGCGATTTTCCTCTGCGAAATCGGCATGGTACCCGTCCTCTGTGCCGCCGGAGACCACAAAGGAACCCTGCAGGAACACCTGCGGGAGCATCTGCCCGGCACGATGGATTCCATCACAGTCGTGGAAGACACGGATTTCGCTTCAATCGAACAGATGGCCGCAGGACTTAAACCCGACATCCTCATCGGCGACAGCAACGGTTATAAAATGTCCCGAAATCTCAATATCCCGCTGGTCCGGCTGGGTCTGCCGATACATGACCGCATCGGCGCCTCGCGAATGACTGCCATCGGCTATCAGGGAACCCAGCAATTGTTCGACCGAATCGTAAACACAATACTGGAACATCAACAAGATAACTGTTCTATTGGTTATACCCACTTATAACACCATAGAAAGGATTAAAAAGAAAACGAGGCTGTATGATGACACTGGACAGAACCAAACACCCCTGTTTCAATGAAAATGCAAAATCGCAGTTCGGACGGATACATTTGCCCGTAGCTCCGAAGTGCAATATCCAGTGTAATTTCTGCGATCGCAAGTATGACTGCGTCAACGAAAATCGCCCCGGCGTCACCAGCACCGTCCTGACGCCGACGCAGGCGATAATCTATCTCCATAAAATGGTGGAATTGATGCCCAATTTGTCGGTCGTCGGAATTGCCGGCCCCGGAGACCCCTTTGCCAATCCCCAGGAAACCATAGATACGCTGCGTCGCGTGCGTGCGGACTTTCCATCCATGCTGCTGTGTGTCGCTTCCAACGGCCTCAATGTGGCCCCCTATGTGGAAGAGATGGTCGAACTCAACGTCACCCATCTGACCATGACCATCAATGCCGTGGATCCGGACATCGGCCAGGCGATTTATTCCTGGGTTCGGGACGGCAAAAAAATCTATCGCGGCCGGGCCGCCGCCGAAGTCCTGCTGTCGCGGCAAATGGAATCGCTGCGTCTGTGCCGGCAGAAAGGCCTGACCGCCAAAATCAATTCAATTCTGATTCCCGGCGTCAACGACCATCATATCGCCGATGTCGCTCGCGTCGTGGCCGAACAGGGTGCGGATTTATTCAACTGCATCGGGATGTGCCATGTCCCCAATACACCCTTTGCAGAAATCATCCCCCCCGGCAAAGAAGCTGTCGAAGCCGTGCGCCGCCAGGCGGAATGTTATCTCCCCCAGATGCGGCACTGTACCCGCTGCCGGGCTGATGCCGTCGGCTGCCTGGGGCAAAGCGTCTCCCATCAGGCCATGACACTGATGCGGCAGATCGCTTCCGGTATTGAATCCGCCCCACACCGGCCCTATGCTGCGGTTGCCACCATGGAGGGAGTATTGATTAATCAACACCTTGGACGCGCAGCCAATGTCCATATTTATGGATTCGAAAATAACCAGGTTCAATGGATTGAAACACGAACTACGCCTCCGGCCGGTGACGGCGACCTGCGATGGCAGCAGCTTGCTGAAATCCTCCATGACTGTCAGGCGTTTTTCACCTGCCAGGCAGGTCCCGCGCCGGTCCGAGCCATGGAAACCCACGGGATTAAAGTCATTCAAACCGAAGGCCTGATTGAACTGGTCCTGAAAGACTTTTTCGAAGGAAAACCCATTTTATCCGTACTCAAACCCAGCGCCTGTCAATCCGGATGCGCCAAAGCCAAATCCGCCGGCGGGTGCGGTTGTTCAGCCTAAGGGTGGCTCTAATAATTGCTTTTGAGCGGCAAAGAGAAGATTTTTGCTCACTGGCAAGGAAGGCAAAATGAGCTTTATTTGAATAATAAAGCGGCTTTTGCCTGACGCCGCCAGGGACAAAAAGATTCCTTTGTCCGCCAAAATGAATTATTAGAGGAACCCTTAAACCTTTAACTCAGGAGATCCGATTATGAAAAAACCAAAACATCACATTTTTATTTGTAACAGTTTTCGTCTTAGCGGCGAACCCCAGGGCGTCTGCAACAAAAAAGGCGCTCCCGGCTTCATGCAGTATGTGGAAGAAGGGATTTTAGACCGCGGACTGGACGCCATGGTATCCAGCACCGGCTGCCTGAAGGTCTGCGACCGAGGCCCGGCCATGGTGGTCTATCCCCAGGGGTGGTGGTATGGAGAACTCACCGAAGAGCGTGTGGACGAAATTCTCGACGCCTTGCAGGAAGGCAAGGCCGTCGAGGAATACTTGTTATGCTGAGTTAACCTATGGAACCGTTCAATACATCCAATCATTTGATCGAAATCGTGGACAGCACCCTGCGTGACGGCGAACAGGCCGCCGGCGTGGTATTCAGTATCGAGGATAAACTCGCTATTGCCCAGAAGCTGGCCGCAATCGGCGTGCATGAACTGGAAATCGGTGTTGCCGCCGCAGACCCCCAGGAACAAACCGCCATGCGGGAAATCATCAAACTCGGGCTGCCATCCCGATTGACTGTCTGGTGCAGAGCCGTCCAGAACGATCTGCAGCAGGCAGCCTCCTGCGGGGCCCGGGCTATTCATATTTCCTTTCCGGTCTCCGACATCCTGCTCCAGGCACAGTACAAAGACGGATTCTGGGTCATGGAACAAATCCGCTCCCTGATTCCTGCTGCACGGGATCGCTTTGAATTTGTTTCCATCGGCTTACAGGATGCCTCGCGGACCGAACTGACGTTTTTATATCAGATTTGCCGTCTGCTCGAAGACAGCGGCATCAACCGCATCCGACTGGCCGACACCGTGGGTATCTGGGATCCGATGATAACCTTCCAAACGCTCCATCGCATCCGTCAGCAGTTTCCCGAGCTGCCCTTGGGATTTCACGCTCACAACGATCTTGGCATGGCCGTCGCCAACACTATCGCTGCCATTCGCGCCGGCGCCGCCAGTGTGGACGTAACCGTCAACGGCCTTGGAGAACGGGCCGGTAATGCCGCTCTCGAAGAAGTGGTCATGGCCTGTCGAGTCGCGCTGCAAATCGATTGTGGTATCGACACTCATTCATTGACCGATTTATCACATTGGATCGGGCAGCTCGCTGCAAGGCCCGTCCCCGTCCAGAAACCCATCACCGGCAAAGGCGCATTCCTGCACGAATCGGGAATCCACGTCCACGCCATGCTACACGACTGCCGCAGCTATGAGGCATTTATGCCCGAATCCATTGGACGGACCCGCGAAGACTTTGTCATCGGCAAACATTCCGGAAGAGCAGCCCTGCGGGTGATGATGGAACGATGGGGAGTTCCCGTTCAGAATCACATGGAAAACCGGCTCATCCATCGGGTACATCAAATTGCGACAGCGCAAAAACGCGCCCTGACACAAGAGGATGTATGGAATCTCTATCGTCAGTTGGATGGAAAATAAAATGAAATACTCAAGATACGGAATCCTGTTTTTTCTGATTGCAGTCATCGCTGCGGCCGCAGGCTTGCGGTTTTCAGGTTTTTTTCATGCTTTCGATTCGACCATGAAATCAAACCAAACCTCCCAACCCATCCTCGTCTTTGCCGCCGCGGGAACAGCCGCTCCCATGCAGGAGCTTGCCGAGTTGTACGACAGGCACAATAGCACAAAAATACAACTGAACTTGGCTTCGTCGGCGACACTGGCTAAGCAAATCACCGCCGGCGCTGACTGGGATGTATTCATCTCCGCCAATCGTCAATGGATGGATTCGGTCCTTGAACAATCCTCCCTGAATCCTGATGGGGTTGTCAATCTTCTCAAAGACCGCTTGGCTCTCGTAGTGCCGGCAGATGGGAAACCATTTGCTTTCTCGACAGTGGACAATTCCTTTGCGACCCAGTTTGAAGGTCATCTGGCACTGGGTGACCCGGCCAGCGTCCCGGCAGGAATCTACGCCAGGCAAGCCCTCCAAAAAATCGGCTGGTGGCAAGACCTGAGTGATAATGTAATCCCCGCCGTGGATGTGGCCGCCGCTCGACGTTATGTCGAATCGGGTCAATGCCGGGCAGGGATTGTGTATCTGTCCGCAGTCAAGGATTCGTCTAAGCTCAAATTAATCCATGTATTCGACGAAGCCCTGCACGACCCGATTTACTTTATCGCTGCGGCCAATTCAAATTCCAGACAGGGGAAACAATTTCTCGATTTCCTGGCCGCATCCGCACAAGCCGCCAAATGCTTTGAGCATCACGGCTTTGCAGCAGTCGGCTCCTCAGAAGACAGAGGGCAATAAGATGCTGGACGCCGTCTGGATATCATTAAAAGTCGCCTCCGTTTCAATGCTGGTCATCCTCCTTCCCGGCATCGGACTCGGCTGGCTTCTGGCCCGACGACGATTCACAGGCCAGACCCTGCTTCATTCACTGCTGTATCTGCCGATGGTCCTGCCGCCGGTCGTTACGGGCTACCTGACCCTGCTGGTCTTCGGCAAACAGGGAATCCTCGGCAAATGGCTGGACCGCTATTTCGGCATCTCACTGGCCTTCGACTGGACCGGCGCGGTTCTGGTATCGTCCATGGTCGGCCTGCCGCTGCTGGTGCGAGCCGTAAAACTTTCGATGGAAATGATAGACCGTCGTTTCAGCGACGCCTCGGCTGTTCTCGGTGCCGGGCCGGCACGGACTTTTTACACAATCACTTTACCTCTGGCCGGCCCCGGCATTTTTGCAGGGCTGATTTTGGCATTTGCCCGCAGCCTCGGTGAATTCGGAGCAACCATCATTTTTGCCGGCAACATCCCCGGCAAAACCCAGACCATCGCCCTGGCGGTCTATTCCATGATTCAAACCCCCGGAGCCGATGCCGCTGCCATGCACCTGACGCTGGTTTCCGTGCTCCTGTCAGTGCTGGCCGTTATTGCATCGGACTATCTGAGTCGAAAAATGCAGAAAGTGGGGATCAACTCATGAAGCTCAATATCCAGATATACCTCAAACGCAGCGGTTTCTCACTGGCTGTTGAAACCCAATTCAACTCCGGCATCACCGCCCTGTTCGGCCCTTCCGGAGCCGGCAAATCCACCCTGCTGCATTGTCTGGCCGGCCTGACAAGGCCCGACAGCGGGATCATCCAGCTCGATACAGAAATTCTCTATGATACCCGGCGAAAAATAAACATTCCATCCCACCGTCGAAAAATCGGCATTGTCTTTCAGGATTGTCTGTTATTTCCGCATCTGTCGGTACGCGCCAACATGGAATACGGCCAGACCGGCGATAAACAGACCCGCCGGGAACAATTCGACACCATAACCGCCCTGCTCGAAATCGAACCCCTGCTGGACCGCAGTATGACCCACTTATCCGGCGGCGAGAAAAAACGGGTTGCTCTCGCCCGTGCTATTCTTGCCAATCCCCGGTGGCTTTTGCTCGATGAACCTTTCAGCGGCCTGGACCAGTCCCTCAAGAACCAAATCCTGGTGTATCTCCGCCGGCTGCATCAGGCCACTGCAATTCCCATGATTTTAGTCAGCCATTGTCCGGATGAAATCGCTGACCTGGCCGACGAAGTCTTTTTTATGGAAAAAGGCCGATTGACCGCCCGTGGAACCCTGACTTCCGGAGGCGTCATCGACAGTGCTTGTTTTTGTCACTCGCAAGACCCAAAAGACTTGCAAAAAATCAAAAATTGGTTAATAAAGAATCATTCGCTGCGACTGGAAACCTATCGCAGCACGATACGAGCTGTATGATCTATTGCGAAAGAGATTATGAAGATTCACTGCCTGACACATGTGCCGTTTGAAGACGCAGCCAACATCCAGACCTGGGCCGACAGCCGCGGGCACACGCTTCACTATACCCATCTATACAAGCATGATCCACTGCCGGCCATGAAAGACTTCGATTTCCTGGCCATCATGGGCGGGCCGATGAATATCTATGAGCACGATGCCTACCCCTGGCTGGAAATGGAAAAACAGTTCATCGGCCGGGCTGTCGAGGCTGGCAAGAAAGTCCTCGGCGTCTGTCTTGGCGGCCAGTTGATTGCCGATGTCCTTGGCGGTAAAGTCACCAAAAATCAATACCCGGAAATCGGCTGGCATCCAATCCAGCTAACCCCAGAAGCCAGACGATTACCCCTGCTTGCAGGATTCCCCGAAGAACTCACCGTCTTCCACTGGCACGGCGATACGTTTGCCATTCCCCAAACTGCCATCGATCTGGCCTCCAGTCAGGCGTGTTCGAATCAGGCCTTCCTCTATGGCTCCACCGTCCTGGGCCTGCAATTCCATCTGGAATATTCCGAAGACAGCATTCGAGCCATGCTCCAGGATTGCCAAAACGAACTAATCCCATCCCCTTACGTTCAATCCGCACAGCAAATCCAGCAAAACCTGTCTGTGGTGCCGAAAGTTCAAAGCTATCTGAACCGGCTGCTGGATCAATTTATGTTGATATAATCAGGACCAGGCAGCACAAAACCTGATTATCAGATTACTCGATGTTTCGCAGGCAGGCTGTACTGATTCGGATTTGATCATAATTCACCTGCCCCTCCAAATAATCATAAATATCCTTCATCCGCTCTGCTTGAGTCCGTACCGCAGCATCCACAATCTGTCGATGAGTCGCATCATCCACCCAGGGCCGAGGCGTCTGGATTTTTTCTTTCTGGATAAACTCAACCAGATATTGAATCGTGGTGGATTCGGCCCTTTTCGTGGCAGCCGCAACTTGTTTGACGGACTGCTTTTTTTTGAACAGTTCAAACGCAAGCAAGCGGGCCTGGCTTAGGCCTGCAGATTTTGCCTGACCATGAGAAATGTCCGACTCCGCCGTCGGCCCGGAATCGATATCCATGTCCAGCGAATGAGTACGACAATAATCCCTGATGGTTTCAATAAACCGTTTGCCGTACTGGTCACATTTTTTCTGACCAACACCCTGCACCCGCAGAAATTGCTCCAGAGTGGATGGACGCCTGCGAGCCATATCCCGCAGGCCGGCATCACCAAAGATAACATAGGCAGGCAGTTGCTTTTGGGCGGCGATGGCTGCTCGCAACAGCTTGACCGTCTCAAATAATCCCTTGTCAACCCCCTCCCAGGACTCCGAGGCCGCTTTGGACACTTTGGCCGGCTTCTGAGCAGGCTTGAATAAACGGGGTTTGGCATCCCCCTTCAATACCGCACGCCCTTTTTCTGTCACGCCTAATACATGATATTCGCCGGTTTTGGCAAGAACCCCCTGACCGACAAGCTGTTCAATCCAGTCCTGAATCAGAGTCCGCGGATACGAATTCAGGAGATTATAGGTGCTCAGTTTATCGTGGCCGTTTTCGACAATGCGCTGCTCAGCCGAACCGGTCAGTACCAGCGCCGTATATCCCCCGCCAAACCGCTGCCCGAGGCGAAGCACACACGACAGGATTTTCTGGGCAATGACCAATGCATCGTCCACGCTGTCAAGCTCACCCAGACAGACATCACAGGCCTGACAATTTGTCTTGTCGGTCGTTTGCCCGAAATAGTCAAGAATAATATTATGCCTGCACAATGCACCGGCACAATACCGATACATCCTATCCAGTTTATCCGTGGCGATTTTTTTCGCCTCTTCAGGCATATCCCGCATCAGGCTTTTCCAGACACCGTAATCGCCGCCGGAATAGAACAGGCAGCACTCCGCCTCAAGCCCATCCCGCCCGGCCCGTCCGCTTTCCTGCTGATAATGCTCCAGTGATTTGGGCATTCCGGCGTGAACCACATAACGCACATTGGATTTATCAATTCCCATACCAAAGGCAATCGTTGCAACAATGGTGTCAATCTGTTCTTTGATAAATCGATCCTGATTCGTTTTACGCATCTGGTCGGTCAGACCGGCGTGATAAGGAGCAATGCGATAGCCTTTTTCTTCGAGGTGGGCACACATCGCATCCACATCCTTCCGTCGGATACAATAGATAATACCGGATTCTCCCTTGTGTCGATCCAGAACGCTGCAAACCTGTTTGACAATATCGTTTCGCGGACGCACTTTATAGACCAGGTTCGGACGATCAAATGAACCGACCAGCACACCAGGCTTTTCAAGATGCAGTTGATCGGCTATATCGTTCCGCACCTGCTCGGTTGCCGTGGCGGTATAGGCAGCGATGGTGATACCGGGGAAAACTTTTTTAAGTCGCCCTAATTGCCGATATTCCGGGCGGAAATCATGCCCCCACATGCTGACGCAATGAGCTTCATCCACGGCAATATAAGACAAACGTGTTTTCTCAAGCAGTTGGGCAAAGCCTTTGGACAGCAATCGTTCCGGAGACACATACAGGAGTTTCAGTGTCCCCTTCTGAATCCGGCCCAGCACATGATTCTGTTCATCCATCGATAAAGAACTATCCAGCCGCATCGCGGAAACACCGC
>DLFY01000296.1:1385-2529 GCA_002482415.1 Phycisphaerales bacterium UBA7708 | reverse complement strand
ATATTCTTTTTTTTACGACCAAATAACATTCTGTGTTCCAGTTTGGCTGATTACGTTTGATCTCTGAGTTCGATCGTTTTATATGACAGCCAGGATTTATTTGTCCGCCCCGAGATGCCGTTTAAGCCGGTCAAAGAAACTCGAACTTTCCGAAGACGTATCTTTGCCTTCGGTCTGTGCAAATTTCTGCAGAATTTCCTGCTGTTCGCTGGTCAGTTTTTTGGGAATTTCCACCATCACCCGAACCAGCAAATCCCCGTTTCGCCCGGAGCGTAATTCCGGCAAACCCTGACCGCGAATCCGGAAAATATCACCGTGCTGCGTTCCCGCCGAAATCTTCAATTGCTTGGTTCCATCCAGTGTGGGAACATCAATCGTGTCTCCCAGAGCCATCTGCGTAAATCGCAGCGGCACCGTAACGACCAGATTGGAGCCGTCCCGCATCAGGAATGGATGCGCCTTGACGCGGACATAACAATACAAATCGCCGCGCGGCCCGCCGTGCTTGCCCGGCTCGCCTTCGCCGCTGACCCGTATCCCCTGGCCTTCGTGAACGCCTGCCGGAATCTTTACCGACAGTGTCCGCTTTTTGGGAATCAAACCCGTTCCGCGGCATTTGCGGCAGGGGTCGGTAATCACCTGGCCGGCACCCTGGCAGGTGGGGCAGGTGGAGACCATTTGAAAGAATCCGCCCAGACCGGCCCGCTGGACCTGTCCGGCGCCCCCGCAGGTTGGACAGCGTGAAGGAGCTTTGCCTTTCGAGGCTCCGGTTCCGCCGCAATCCGCACAGGTATCCTGCCGGGTAAATTCAATCGTCTTTTCAGTGCCTTTGGCGACTTCTTCGAGCGTCAATTCGACGGAAGTTTCCAGGTCATACCCGCGGGATTGCCCCTGCGACCGCCCCGACCGTCGCCGACCGCCGCCAAACATATCCCCGAACAGGTCGCCGAACATATCCCCAAACATATCGGAGATATCCTGGACGTTCATGTGGGAATAATCATGAACGCCGGCGCCCCGCAATCCATCATGCCCGAACTGGTCATAACGTTTGCGTTTTTCGGCGTCGCCCAGGACCTCATACGCCTCAGCGCATTCCTTGAACTTGGCCTCGGCGTCCTTGTCGCCCGGATTTTTATCCGGT
>DLFY01000296.1:742-1378 GCA_002482415.1 Phycisphaerales bacterium UBA7708 | reverse complement strand
GTCCGTTTGATGTCGTCGGCGGAGGCATTTTTTTCCACACCCAGCACTTCATAGTAGTCGCGTTTTGCCATCGCGTTGTCGCCTTTCGGCTGAAAGCAAAAACCGAGTTACCTGAAAGCCGTCATGCGGCCTGTGCGGTAACTCGGTTTTGGATAGTTGAAGTTAGATTACTGCGCCGTGTACTGCGTTTTTCTTGTCATCTTCTTTCAGATCGGTAATCACGACATTGGTGGTCAGCATCAAACCTGCCACGGATGCAGCGTTCTGCAGGGCGGTGCGGGCAACCTTGGCCGGGTCAATAATGCCGGCCTTGAACATATCGACGTATTCGCCGGTGTTGGCGTCAAAGCCGATATTGCCGCCTTTTTCAATCAGTTCTTCGACAACGACATCGCCTTCCAAGCCGCCATTGTCCACGATCTGACAGGTCGGAGCCTTCAGCGCGCCGCACAGGATATCAAAGCCGATCTTTTCATCGCCCTTGACCTTGCTTTTGGCCTTTTCGATTTCCGGGATACACCGCAGGAAAACCACGCCGCCGCCGATGACAACGCCTTCCTGGGCCGCGGCCTTGGTCGCGTGCAGGGCATCATCCAGCAGGTCTTTGCGTTCTTTCATTTCGGTTTCGGTGGCCGC
>DLFY01000296.1:458-706 GCA_002482415.1 Phycisphaerales bacterium UBA7708 | reverse complement strand
CGGTCGTAATCGCTGGTGGTCTTTTCAATCTGTGCGCGAATCTGGTCACAGCGTCCGGTGATATCTTTCTTCTTGCCGGCACCTTCGATAATCGTGGTGTTTTCTTTGCCGATGACGACCTTTTTGGCACGCCCAAGCTGGGACAGTTCAATGCTTTCCAGCTTGATGCCGAGGTCTTCGGTGATGACCTGACCTGCGGTCAGAACAGCAATATCCTGCATCATCGCTTTGCGGCGGTCGCCAAAGCC
>DLFY01000296.1:0-413 GCA_002482415.1 Phycisphaerales bacterium UBA7708 | reverse complement strand
TTCGCCTTCGACGTCTTCAGCGACAATCAGCAGCTGCGAGCCGGTCTGTGCGATCTTTTCCAGCAGCGGAACCAGTTCACGCAGGTTGGCGATTTTCTTTTCGTGCAGCAGAATATAGGCATCTTCCATCACGCATTCGAGCGTGTCCGGATTGGTCATGAAGTAGGGTGAGATATAACCCTTATCGAACTGCATGCCTTCGACGACGGTCAGCTCGGTTTCCATGCCTTTGCCTTCTTCGACTTCGATGACGCCTTCCTTGCCGACTTTGTCCATGGCCTGAGCGAGAATTTCGCCGACTTCCGGATTGTTGTTGGCGCTGATGGCGGCCACCTTGGCGATGTCATCATGCCCCTTGACGGGCTTGCTGATGCTCTTGATATACTCGGTGGCAATTTCGGCGGCCTTGAGAA
>DLFY01000260.1 GCA_002482415.1 Phycisphaerales bacterium UBA7708 | reverse complement strand
TATCGGGGCCGTGTCCCGATCTTCGAATTCCTGCTGATCGACAACGAGATTCGCCATGCGATTGCCGAAGGCCGCCGCGAAGACGAAATCCGCGCCATTGCCCGAAAGAAAGGCATGGGCGACCTGATGACCAGCGGTGTCTCACGCATGCTGGCCGGACTGACCACCGCCGAAGAAGTCCTGCGGGTCACCTTTGCCGACGACGGCGAACTGTAAGCCCTCGCACTGCAATCATCGTTCTATTGTTCCGGTTTAGCCGGGAGTGCTGCTGCAGGGTATCGATCCAAATTCTCAATTTTGAAAATGTTGATGAATCGGTTTCCACTTCGCAGTTGTTTGATAAATTTGTAAGGCCCTATGTTTTTTGTCTGGACGAGCGGCTGAATGACCTTGAGATTGTATAATTCATAATAAGGATCATTCGGGGCCAGTCCCAGCCGCGAATCCCAGGCGATGTAAACGACCCCCAGTTTCTGCAGTTGCCGTGCAAAATCAATGATGTCGTCGCCCTTCACGCTTCGGTAATTGATAATCTTGTGTCTTTTATCCGGCGATATATACAAGTTGACCACCCCGGACAGGCTTGTCGCCAGCCCTTCGCCTTTCTGACAGTTTTCCATATACCAGTCCGCCAGGTATTTAAACTCGGCGTCGCGCGAGCCGTCATTGAGCAGCCAGGCGGTGTTCATCTGGCCGGCGACAACCGGTACCAGAAGCATCGAGCACAGGGTGATTTCCAGGACGACGCCTCGGAAGCGATTGAAATACAGGGACGGGACAGCTAACAGGGCCATGGCAAGCATCGTGACAAACGGCATGGATGCGGCTTTGGCACAGATTTGCTCGCATCGTTCGAGAACAGGAACCAGGCTGAAAAACCACAGCAGGGCGGTGATGCTGATGACGACCTGAGTGACCGTCATGGCGAATGGATACCGTTTGGCGGCAATGCCCCAGGTCTGACTGATTCCGTAGAGTGCAATCAGCAAAGCGATCCAGAATATGGGCATGTGAAAGCGCGGGATAGGGTAAGGGTAATACGCATGGACCAGAAAGTATGGAATCAGGAAGATGCCCAGAACCAGGACTTTCCAGTTTCGCCGATAGATTGCCCAGCCCGCCCCCAGCAGGAACGTCATGCCGGCGATCATTTTGCTGGCCCACATCAGCATTTTGCCGGCGTTTTCGGATGACCCGACAGGCAGGGCGGCCAGCGGATTACAGCCGACCGTCCAGATCAGATTCAAGTGCAGGGAAATCCCAATCTTGTCATTGCCTAATTTGGTGAAGGCGTTGTTGGCGCCGGTTTTGAAGACGCTGAAATAATGCGTATCCGAGACTTCATACTTCAGGGTGGCCGCCATCCACAGGGCCAGAGGGATACTGGCCAGAATGGAAAGCCCCAGCGCCCCCAGGCGCTCTTTTTTGGAGGCTGCGAATATCATGTCGATGACAAACGCCGCCAGGATCAGGGCGGCGCATTCATAGCGGACCATGGTTCCAATGGATGCGAACAGATAGCTCCAGCGGCTTCTCCGAAAGATCAGATAAATCGTCAGCAGAATAAAGAACAGCAGCGGCGTCTCGGCCAGCGGCTCAATCATCAGATACAACACCCAGGGATTGATCAGGCACAGTAGGGCCAGCCACTTGCCTGCCCGGCCGGCCAACTGGCGGGCAATGAGGAAAATCAATATGCCGTTGAACGGATGCAGGACGCCGTTGAGCAGCCAGCTTGCCTTGAGGTCGGCATAATTGCCCGACATGAGGGGGGTCAGGAAGTTCTGCAGTATCCCGGTGACCGGGCCCCGCTTGAAGGTATCGGGCAGCTTGAAGGACAAGATGGTTTTGCCAACCTCATAAAAACAGGAGAAGTCGGAGTTGGGCACGATTTGATGGCCGTAGAACAGAATGGATTGATATGCACCGAATAAAAAGAGAACCAGGCAGATCCAAAGGGTGATTTTTCTATCCCTGTTTGTATCATCAGCGATTAAATCAGGTGTTGTCGCGGGCGGTGTGCTGATTCGCCGGCGTTCTTTTTGTTTGGGCTTTGCGGTATTCATTGATTGATAAAATCCCTTTATCTGGAATCGGGAAATCTTGTTTATACGACAGCAGCGATGGTACAAAATGCCCCGCGGCAAGGTCAAGCAAATTCTGTTCGGGTTTATTCAGGACGTTTTTGAATNNNNACAGGGGGCTTAGGCAGCATTCCAGGCCTTTGAACAAGGGATACGTCCAGTCGAAAGTCAATTGCCGCAGGGTAAATCCGCCGCTGAACAGGTAACGCAGCGGGGTGTGAAATCGTCTCTGCAGAATCTGCAGGCTCGGGAACTCGGTTTGGAAAATCCCCCGGTCGCGGTGAAAGACGATCCACGGCAAAGCCCCGTTTGCGGTGGACAGCGGTCCCTCGGATTTGAACTCCCAGCCGGTCGTCGGGTCGAAGGCTTCGTGGTGAAAATGCTGATAGATGAAGCGTCCCCACAGGGTGTTACCCGGCTCAATCATGGCGATGCGTCCGCCGGGTTTGAGAATACGCCGGGCTTCGTGGAAAAACGCCCTGACATCCGGGATATGATGCAGTACGTCGACCATGACGATGGCGTCCACGGATGTGTCTTCAAACGGCATGTCGCAGGCCGAGAAGACCCGGTCCACCGTCGGCAGGTCCAGCACATCCGAGGTAATGACCGTCGGCATCAGAGTCTTGAGGAAGCCGCCGCCGCTGCCCAGCTCGACAACGATTTTGTCGCCGCGGTACTCGATTGCCGCCGATAGTTCATGGTAGAAATCCACGTAGATTTGCCGCAGGAACTTTTTTTTCAGGATAATGTCCCGGTGCAGCAGGGTCTTCTGTGCATCATTCCATGAGTCGGTGCCTTGCAGTTCCGGCAGTTTAAGTCGGTCCAGTAATCCCATATTATTTCAACCATTTGAATTTAGTAAATGCGAACCAGCTCATCTTCAGCAGCAGCCAGCCGTGGCGGAAGCGGTCGATGTTGGTGGTGCCATAGGTTCTGGCCCGGTAGGTGACCGGCACTTCGACGACTTTGAGGTTCTGTTTGACCGAGCCGAAAATCAGGTCGAAGTCGCCGAAGGGGTCAAAGTCGCCGAAAAACGCCCGGTTGGCCGCGAGGATGTCGTAGTTGGCACGGCTGATCATCTTGGTGCCGCACAGCGTATCGCGAAATCGCTGGTTGAGCAGCCAGGAAAACAACAGGCCGAAAAATTTGTTGGCCAGCAGGTTCAGAAAACGCATCGCCTGTTTTTCCATCGGATAGACTAAGCGCGAGCCGTTGATGAATTCGCCTTTTCCCTCGGCCAGGGCGTTGAAGAATTTGGGCAAATCCTCCGGCGGGGCGGTCAGGTCGGCGTCCTGAATCACCAGCACATCGCCGGTGGCGGCGGCAAACCCCTTGCGAACGGCGTCGCCCTTGCCGCGGCCCTGTCCCTGATGGATGAGCTTGATAATCTTGTCGGGGTGGAGGCGGATTTGATGTTCGATTTCCGCCGCGGTGCCGTCGGTGCTGTTGCCGTCCACGAATACGATTTCAGTGAAGCGGCCCATCTGCGGGATGCGGGCGATGGCATCGGCGATATTGCCGCGTTCGTTGCGGCAGGGCACAATGACTGAGATACTGAGCCGGCTGGAATCCTGCACCTGCGGCCGGGGACGGGCAATAATCAGGTTCATCAGGTTCATCGCCCGAAAGCCCGGAATCAGCGAGAGAATTCGATTGAAAAAAGAGGATACCAGCGGAATGTATTTGGGCAGGAGCATAAAACTTTCGCCGCGGATAAAGTCAAAATCGCTCAGATACAGCAGGTTGGCGATATCTTCCGGCGGCAGCCAGTTCTGGTAGCTGTTGGGTCGGCGCATCCCGATGGCCGAGCCTAACCGCAGCAGGCTTTCCCACAGGTAGCTGTAATAGGTGATGACGATGCGTGTGCCGGGGTGTGTCAGCGGCCGCAGGCGTTCAAAGACCTGCTGGATGTCCTGCCAGACGCCGATGGTATTACAGATGAGAATATAATCAAAGGTTTCGTTGAGCTGGATGTCCTGCGGCTGCTGAAGATGAAACTGCAGATGCGGAAAACGCTGGCGGGCCTGTTCGATGGCCTGCGGATCGGTATCGATGCCGACGCCATAGGACGGCTTGACCGCCGCCAGCAAATCACCGCTTTCACAGCCGACATGCAGAACGCGGCTGTTGGGACGGACATTGTATTGGTACAGCTTTTCGAGCCATCGGTAATAGTAGGCGTTCTTCCGCCTCCACGTGTCGCAGGAGCACTCAGCAGGCTGCGGGGTGTTTGTATTCGTCTGCATATTACGGATTGTCCTGTCTGAAGCATTGGCGGATTGTGTCTGTGTCGGGACGCTCGATGACGCCTTGTTCGGTGATGATAGCTGTAATGTCGGCGTGATCGGTCACATCGAAAGCGGGATTGTACACGCTGATTTGTTCCGGGGCCACGCGGCTGCCTGCGACATATGTCACTTCGTCGTCGCGTCGATGTTCAATCGGGATGCAGGTGCCGTCCGGGATGGACAAGTCAAAGGTACTCGACGGCGCGGCGACGTAAAAGGGGACGCCGAAGTGCCTGGCAAGGATGCTTAAGGCCAGTGTGCCGATTTTGTTGGCGGTGTCGCCATTGGCGGCGATGCGGTCGGCACCGACGAGGATGGCGTTGATTTTTCGGGATTTCATCAGCGATGCGGCCATGTTGTCGCATTGCAGCACGGCATCAATTCCGGACTGGGCCAGTTCCCAGGCGGTCAGCCTTGCTCCCTGTAAAAGTGGACGTGTTTCATCCATATATACGCAGATTTTTTTGCCCTGAGCGTGGGCGGTGTAGATAGGAGCCAGAGCGGTGCCGATACCCGCAGTGGCCAGGGCTCCCGCGTTGCAGTGGGTCAGGATGGTTGCATTGTCGGGGATGAGTTGCTGGCCGTACAGGCCGATGGCGTCGCACATCCGACGGTCTTCGGTTTCGATGGTTTTGGCTTCGGCAAGCAGGGCTTCTTTGGGCTGGCCGGTGCTGCATGTCGGATTAGCGGCTAAAAGTTGCTGGGCCGTCCGTTTCATGCGGTTCAGTGCCCAGAACAGGTTGACCGCGGTCGGGCGGCTCTGGGCGAGGTAATCGGCGGTTTTCAGTATTGTTTTGAGGGTTTCTGTGGTAGGAGTCGTATCGGGAATCTGACGGCAAGCCAGGCAAATTCCATAGGCGGCGGCCACCCCGATGGCGGGAGCGCCTCGGACGGCCAAGGTGACAATGGCCTCGAAAAGCTGCTCGGGAGTCCGGCAGGCGAGGTATTCCATCCGGCCGGGCAGCTTCCGCTGGTCGAGCAGTTCGAGGACGCCGTCTGTGGCACCGGCCCATCGCAATGTTTCAAATGCTTTTACCATAATCGACTATAAGTATATACAAATACGACATTTTCAGTCTGACTCACCGTCCATTACTTTCGGCATATTTGGACATGTATTTTATAATGTAAATTGTATATTGTAAATTGGAATTGGCGGGAATATAGGTAAAGTTGGGATATTTTTTTGACAAAAGGTTTAAATTTGCAAAGCATTACGACACCACTGGTAACTGGTCCCAGCGGGTGGTGAATTTGGGGGACAGGTGTTTGAACTGGGTGTGCCAGGGTTTGTCGATGCCTTCGGCGGCCCAGCGGACGGTGCAGTCGCCCCGGCGGTTGATGGCATCGAGGGTTCGCATCAGGCGGCCGGCCCTGGCCCGGTCGGCCGTATCGAACAGGGTCCGCTGGACGTGTTCCTGCGGGGTCAGCTCGTGCAGCAGGACGCCGGCCCGCTTATAATCGAATCCCTCCCGATAGATTCGCTCAATTGACGCCGTCGCCGCCTGGACTAATTCGGCACTGTCAAAGGTGGCGGTGGGAAAGACGGTCGTGTGGACATTGTAATAGCGGTGCTCGATGAACCGGCTGGTGGCGACCGAGATCGACATCATCCCGGCGGCAAGGCCTTCCTGGCGGAGTTTTTCCCCGGCCCTCGCCGCATAAGTGGCCGCCGCTTCCATAAGCTCATCGATGGCAGTGACCGACCTGCCGAACATGCGGGAGACAATGATGGTTTTTTTGTCCTGCGGATTTTCTTCCAGCGGGTAACAGCTTACCGCCTGCAGTTCATAGACGGTCCGAACTCCCTGAACCCCGAATTGCCCCCGTATCCAGCCGATGTCGGCCCGGGACAAATCCAGTGCGTTCATGATCCCGGCGGCATTCAGTTTGCGGGCGATTCGCAGGCCCACCCCCCAGACATCCTGCACGGCAACCCGCTGCAGGGCTTCGGTCAGGAATGGGGAATCCGCCAGATTCAGCACGCCGGCGGCTTTGGGCGATTTTTTGGCGATTTTGTTGGCTAATTTGGCCAGTGTTTTGGTGGGGCCGATGCCGACCGATACGGGGATTCCTGTCCACTGCCGGACGGTATGCTGGATTTGCCTGCCGTACTCGGCAGGAGGCTGTCCTATCCCGGACAGGTCCAGAAAGGCCTCATCAATCGAATAAACCTCCATCGCGGGGGTGAAATCCGCCAGCGTCTGCATGACCCGGCCGGACATGTCGGCGTAGAGGGTGTAATTGGAGGAAAAGGCCTCGACATTGTGTTTGTTCAGGACATCTCTGACCTCAAATGCCGCCTTGCCCATGCCGATACCGAGGGCCTTGACCTCGTTGGAACGCGAGACGATGCAGCCGTCGTTGTTGGACAAGACCACCACCGGCCTGTGTTCCAGCCCCGGGTTAAAGACCCGTTCGCAGGAGACATAGAAATTGTTGCAATCGACTAAGGCAAACAGCGTCGTCATAAGGGATGAATCACATTGGTGACCACGCCCCAGACCTGGAATTCCGCATCGGTGCTGATTTCCTGGACGGCGTAGTCGGTGTTTTCGGGTTCCAGACAGATTTTCTTGCGGTCGATACGGATGCGTTTGACGGTCAGCGAGCCGTTAATGGCGGCGATGACAATGTTTTTATCCCTGGGATTCAGCGAGCGGTCCACAATCAGCAGGTCGCCGCTGTGAATGCCAGCCCCGACCATCGAATCGCCGCTGACCCGGACGAAAAACGTGGCGGGGGGATTTTTAATCAGGTATTTGTTTAAATCCAGACGGCCTTCCTCGTAATCGGCGGCCGGCGAAGGAAACCCCGCAGGGACCCGGGCCTCGTAGTAAGGCTGGCTGAGCGAAGTCGATAAATCCGGTTGATAGATGGTTTTTATCCTGATTTTCATGGGTATATAATACCATACAAAAACCTAACAAGCAAGGGGGTGATGTTGCCATAAAAAAAGGCCTCTGATTGTGTCAGAGGCCTTGCAGGTTGCTTCAGGGATGATCGTCGATGTTGATACTGATCCTGCTTGAAATATTCCGGTTCGTCGCGGCNNCGTGCTTGAGAATAATTCAGCCTTCGCCTCCGGCGGTTTCCATAATTTTGATTTTTGCTCTTTGATTTTTAATCTGCTTCTATACCCGTTGGGTATAGTTTCTTGCCTTCTGCCGCCGCAGGATAACGCCGCCCAGAGTCAGCAGCATCAGCGTCGCGGGTTCGGGGACCAGCACCAGCGAGGTATAGCCGTCGGCGTATTGAGCATCCACGCTCTTGCCGGCCACGCTGGTGTAGATATTGCCGCTGGCGATGGCGGCATCCAGCAGGGTGCTGTAGTCGCCTGCCACGAGGAACTGGCCGGCGTTGAACTGGATTTTGCCGAGCACCTGGCCGAGTGCCAGTGAATCTGCGGTGAAATCAAAGGTGTTCAAATCGACCAGCGAATAATCGATGCCGGCGGGGATGCCGTTGGGGGTAATGCCCAGAATGTTCACAGTACCGCCGTTCATGTTGAGCGAGCCGCCCTGGAGCAGGCTCAGTTTCTGCGCATTGATTTGGGCCGAGCCGCTGAGATTGAGTTGGGTATTGCCCAGCCCCATTCTCAGGGCGCCGCTGGTGGCGGCGGCTGTGGCGTCGCTGATGGTGATATTCATTGTTCCGCCGGTCATATCCAGTGTGCAGGCCGAGGTGGCGGTTTGCCCGAAGGTGACGCGGTCGGTATTGAGGATGCCGCCGGACATGGCGACAAACGCAGCACCTGTATCGCCGAAGGTGGTATAGCTGTTCAGGACGTTAATTGTGCCGCCGGAGATGGTGACATAGCCGGTGGTGGTGGTTTTGCTGATGGCGGCTCTGAGGGTGTTGGTGATATTGTGGGTTCCGCCGGAAATAATCAGTTCACCGGTGGCATTATCGGTCGTTGCCACCTGCACGTTGGCCGGATTATTGGCCAGGGTTCCGGAAAGCACTGCGTTGGCGGCCCCGGACTTGTTGATTACCAGCGTATCGTCAGCCAGGTCCGCTGCGATGCTGCCGCTGCCGTCGGCCTTGGTATTCCAGTTGCCCAGGACACTAAAATCGTTGCCCCCGGCGGCATTGGTCCAGTAATAGGTTGCCGCAAACGCCGGCGCCATGGCCACCGTCATGACCAGTACAATAAACAAGCTTCTCTTTTTCATTTCCTGCCTCCAAAAATAAAGTTGTTATTTTATCGAGACCTCATCAGTCTCACGTTGTTGTGCGGAAATCTCACCCTTTATTAAGTATATCATTTTGGGCTTTAAAGAGAACGCCGTTTTGCACATAAAAACCGCCAAAATTAGCCCGCACCGGCGTAAGAAAGGGGTTGACTTTGCAGGGGAAGTAGTGACAATAGGGGGCGGTTTTGTTTTTGCGGGACGTGCAGGATGGATGGGTGTCAGAGCAATACGTTGGAATGTGTTGAATGAAAAATAGTGCGGGCATAACCGGCCCGGATGATCGACAAATAAATCGTTGATGGCGGGATATCTGTTGAAAAGGAGATAATATGAAAAATTCCAAAATAATATTGTTGAGCATCACGATGTTCTTCTGTGGATGCTGTTCTAATACGAATGGAAAGCTGAAACAATTTCCCCTGTCTTTTGAACAAGCCTCGAAAATTGCCATAGAACACTTAAATCAATCCAGTTATTATATTAACGAAAACCATGTCCTGATCAATGAACCCGACAATGCCTTCTGGAATGCCTGGGTGTCGCGTTATCCGGAAATGCTGAAAGACTATGGCCTGATGGACAAAGATTATTTTGCGGTTATCTTTTATGAACGGGGAGTGCGAGATGGCGGTGCGATTGTTTTTGTTGACAAAGATGAAAAGCGAGTGATTGGCGTGTTATACGGCAAACGTTTTGTGAAAAATTTGTTATAGCTGGGCAGAAATAGGGAAACCAGGGACAGCTGCCTAATAAAAGGAGAATAAAAGGTGCCTGCCCCTAATATTCAAGTGGGTCATGACATTGAAAGTAAATAACGAACATGCACACTTTTAGAGAAATTATTGAAAAGCTGATCAGGGATCCGTCGTTGGCTAGCGACGAGAGGTTGAACGATCAACTTTACAATGCTTTTAATACAAGGGGTTTTGACATCAAGGACATAAAACTCTTCCTTGATCAAAAACAAGAAGATTTGAGGGCTCTTGCTCTGTTTTATGCTTCTGAGATGGGGCATTCTTATTATGATATTGTAGAGTTGGTGTTGGAGGACCTGAAAAGTAATCGGCCGCATTCTGTTTCTGATGCCATGGATATTATCACGCTCGGCTCTTATGGAGATAAATCTGCTTACTTTCATTATGTCACAGATTTACTTGATGACCCTCGAGATCATGTTCGATATAAAGCGATGTTTTTATTGTCCAATAAAACTTCAGAATCATTGAATTGTCTGCTTGAATTCTATCAAGATCCAAAAAATGACTGTAAAGATCATATTGTCGGGCTGAAGGCTTTTCTTGGCACTTCAGATGAGTCTATTTCAATAAATGATGCTTCTGTTTTAGTCCGATCATATGCTGCATCGTTAGCTAGATATAAATTCATAAATAAATTAATGGATAAGCGATCTTTTGAATTTTTCCCCGGCAAGGATACCGTTCTAAATGAGTTTATTATGCGGGAGATTGGTCAGTGGGGCTGTTGAAAAAGTCTCTTGTAATTCGGCAGAATATGTTGCAGACAATGCAGGGCAAGCCTCTGTGCTTGCCAGTATTTGGGCTTTGCCGAAGGTTTTCCAATTGAATTGGGGATTGGATTCGCCTGCGGCGAGGCGGAATGCCCCCAAGCGCGGGGGTTTGGGCTACGATATGGAGGCATTCGATCCCGTTCGGGGCCGAGGCGGGATTGAGCGAAAAGGGCGAACGGCAGGTCGCGCCCTACGGCACTATTCGGGTTTGACCCTGTCGGGTCGAAAAAATAAGATTGATACGGCTCCTTTTCCTCCGGAATCAGTCAAAGATGTGGGTGTGGGTCTGAAAAAAAGCACGACAGGGGAGGGCTGTTTAAAAAGAGGTATTGGCGAAAAACAAACTTGTTCTTATTCCATTTCCGGTTACCCTTGATATCGATGCTTTTCCGCAAAATTCACCATAGTTTGCGGGGAAATAGGCAATGATACCCAACGGGTAGGAAGATTCCGTAAGCAAAACAAGCACATGGTTGAAGCTGCTGTACTTCGCCGTGCCGAAACGGACAATATGAGACAGGAACATATAGAATGAATAAAATATATGGAATGGCTGCAATTGTATTTCTGACGGGACTGTGTCATGCCGCCGAGCCGGTTGTTCAAACACCATTTACCGCGAATCCGGCCTACTGGTCCTGGGCAAAGACTCCGCCGATGGGGTGGAATAGCTGGGACTGTTTCGGCACAACACTGACGGAAGAACAAGCCAAAGCTCAGGCCGATGCGATGGAAAAACACCTCAAGCCGTATGGCTGGACCTGGTTTACGGTGGATATCCAGTGGTATGAGCCTGATTCCCAGGGGCATAGCTATCGGCGCGGTGCACGGCTTGAGATGGATGAATACAGCCGGCTGATACCGGCTCTGAAGAAATTTCCCTCTTCGTCGGACGGCAGGGGATTCAAACCCCTGGCGGACTATGTCCATGCCAAGGGTCTGAAATTCGGTATCCATATCATGCGCGGTATTCCCAAACAGGCGGTGCGTGACAATACGGCCATCCTTGGAACGGATGCCCGTGCGGCGGATATTGCCAATACCCGTTCGACTTGCCCATGGAATCCGGACATGTATGGTGTGGATATGAGCAAATCCGGCGCTCAGGCCTATTATGATTCGCTGTTTGAGCTTTATGCCTCCTGGGGTGTGGATTTTGTGAAAGTGGACGACATTGCCCGTCCTTATGATGGGGTACAGGAGGCTGAGATTGAGGCCATCCGAAAGGCCATCGACAAGACCGGCCGGCCGATTGTGCTGAGCCTGTCGCCCGGCGATACGCCGATTGAGCGGGGGCAGCACGTGATGAACCATGCCAATATGTGGCGGATTTCCGATGATTTCTGGGACCGTTGGCATCCGCTGTATGGGATGTTTGGACGACTTGAGAAATGGACCAAATACCGGGCCGAAGGAGCGTGGCCCGATGCCGATATGCTGCCTTTCGGGATTGTGGAATTCAATCGTCCCACGCGTTTTACCCCGGATGAACAAATGACCTGTATGAGCCTGTGGTGCATTGCCCGTTCGCCGCTGATTCTCGGTGCCGATATGACCCGTATGGACGACGCAACGCTTAAGTTGCTGACCAATCCGGAGGTGCTGGCCGTCAATCAGGCCAGTACAAACAACCGGCAGATTAAAAACGAGAATGATCTGATTGTCTGGGCGGCCGATAGCCCTGATGGCCGGGATCGCTATGTCGGACTCTTCAATGCCCAGAGCAATGATAATCCGTTTGATCTGTCGAAAACCGATTACACCAGTCGTCGGCTCAGCGGTCAACCCCTGGCCCAGGTCATTGAAATGAGTATGCCGATCCGGAATGCCCGCCGGCTGGTGCTGGTAGTTAAGGACGGCGGCAACGGCAGTGATTATGACCATGCTGCCTGGATTGAACCGGTGCTCACCGGCCCCAAAGGAACGTTGAAGCTGACCGACCTGGACTGGACTCTCGCAACGGCGGGATGGGGAACTGTTCGCAGGCATCGTTCCGTCGATGGACGTCCCCTGACGCTGGATGGAAAACCCGTCGAGGGTATTGGAACGCACTCCGTCTCGGTGATTGAGTTCGAATTGCCCGAAGGGTACGACACGTTTACTTCCAAAGGCGTGATTACCGAAGGCAGTCAGGGACGAGGGGCGCTGGAATTCTGCATCCTGCTGGATCCCCAGAAGCGGCTAAAACCCGATCGCAGCACGGTATCGGTGTCTTTTGCGGATCTCGGGATCGCCGGCAAGGCCCGGGTGCGAGACCTGTGGACACACCGGGATCTGGGTGAATTCAGTGATTCGTTCGGGACGGAGGTGCCGCTGCACGGTGCCGGATTGTTCCGCATCTCACCAATGCCGTGAACCCGGCTGCGGGAGAAGAATTCGATATGAATGCGTTTGTCGTTGCATTATCGATATGTATATTATCGTTTGATTCAATAGGAATGTGAAACCAGCAATTATAATTTGAGGATTAACCATGAGAAAATCAATTCTGACGAAGATCCTGAGGACGTACTCGGCAGCAGCCATTATTTCATTGAAAAATCAGAGACCCCGGCTGCTGTTGTCGGCCTGTCTGATGCTGGGATTTCTCGTGAACCACTGGCTTGCCGTTTCAGCTTTTGCGGCCGAGGAAGTCTGCGGCTCCTGTACGCACAAAGTGAGTGTTGCCGGGGAATTTGCCCACTATAAAGTTGCTGATTCTGTTGCAATCGAGGGAGCCAGCGGCGACGAGGCTGCATTTCGTGAAGAAATCTATGGCAAAGAGTTCAGCATCAGCGTTTCCAATCTGCCGGCAGGCCAATACAAGGTCCTGATCGGTCAAGCGGAAACCTTTTTCAGTGAGCCGGGGCAACGGATATACACCGTGGTTTCCGGCGATGTGGTACTGGCCCAGGATTTCGATATTGTCAAGACCGCCGGCAAGGCAAAAAAAGTGTGTTATATCACCGGCGTAGTCGATCATGAAGATGATGCACTCAGGGGGCCGCTGAAAGTGACGTTTAAGGCGCATCAAGACAATGCCAAGTTTAACACATTCGAAGTGAAAGACGCTTCGGGGACGTCCATGCTTTCCTTCAATGCGTCCCAGATTGCCGAACCCTTTGCCGGCAAAGCCACGGTGATACCGGATATCAAGGATACCCCGATCTGGCGTGAGCCGGCTCAGCCGCTCCGCAAACGCATCGATGACCTGATTCGCCGGATGTCGCTGGCAGAGAAAGTGGCACAGCTTCAGAATGAGGCGCCGGCGATCGAGCGGCTCGGACTTCCCGCTTATAACTATTGGAATGAAGCCCTGCATGGCGTTGCCAACAACGGCGTCGCAACGGTTTTCCCCGAGCCGGTGGGAATGGCCTCGACGTGGAATCTGGAGCTGCTCCGTCGAGAAGGAACGGTGATTGGCATCGAAGGTCGTGCGAAATTCAACGATTATACCTCCAAAAATAAGGGTAATTCCAAATGGTGGACCGGCCTGACTTTCTGGACACCGAACATCAATATCTTTCGCGATCCCCGCTGGGGCCGCGGCCAGGAAACCTATGGCGAAGACCCCTTCCTCACCGGCGAGATCGCCGTGGAGTTTATTAAGGGCATTCAGGGGGACCACCCCGACTATATGCTGGCGATGGCCTGTGCCAAGCATTACGCGGTACACAGCGGTCTGGAGCGGGAACGTCACAGCTTTAATGCAGAGCCTTCAGAACGGGATTTGTATGAAACCTACCTGCCTCAGTTTGAACGGGCGGTGCGGGATGGAGGGGTGGCCGGCGTGATGAGTGCCTATAATGCACTCTACGGCATTCCCTGCAGCGCCAGTCAATTCCTGCTCGACGACCTGTTGCGGAAGCAGTGGGGATTTGAGGGGTATGTCGTTTCGGATTGCAGCGCCATCAACGATATCTGGAACCGGCGAGCTCATAAATATGTCGAGACCCCGGAACAGGCAGCGGCCCTGGCAGTCAAGGCCGGCTGCAATCTCTGCTGCGGCGGCGATTACAGCGCCCTGGTGCAGGCCGTCCAGAAGGGCTTGATCGGAGACAAAGAAATCAACGAGGCATTGTATTACACGTTGTGGACGCGTTTCCGTCTGGGTCTGTTCGATCCGGCCGAGAAAGTGCCGTATTCGAAGTACACTATTGCCGACAATGACACGCCCGAGCACGGACAGGTCGCCCTCGAGGTTGCCCGTCAGTCACTGGTGCTGCTCAAGAACGACGGCATTCTTCCGCTGGACCGTTCCAAATATAAACGCATTGCGGTTATCGGTCCCAACGGCAATTCCAAATCCATGCTGGAGGGTAATTACCACGGCTCGGCTTCGCATCCGGTTTCCATTCTGGACGGTATAAAGCAGGCGGCCGGAGACGGTATTGAAATTACGTTCGCCCTGGGCAGTCCCGTTACCACCAAACCCGGGACGGCGGCCTGGAGTCGCCAGGATAACGAGACAAAACGTCCTGTTGCAGAGTTGAAAGAGGAAGCCCTCAAGCTGGCCGCCGAAGCGGATTTGATTATTTATGTCGGCGGCATTACGCCCGCACAGGAAGGCGAAGGCTTTGATCGCGATTCGATTGAACTGCCCGAAGTGCAAACCGAGCTTATCCGGGCGCTTCATGCCGTCGGCAAACCCATGGTCATGGTCAATTGCAGTGGGTCCGCCGTGGCTCTGACCTGGGAAGCCGAACGTCTGCCTGCAATCCTGCAGGCATGGTATCCGGGGCAGGAAGGCGGGCGGGCGGTTGCCGAAGTCCTTTTCGGCCAGGTCAATCCGTCGGGACATTTGCCGCTGACTTTCTACCGTGCAACGACAGACTTGCCTGACTTCAGAGACTATTCGATGGCCAACCGGACCTATCGTTATTTCAAGGGCAAGCCCCTCTATGCGTTTGGTCACGGCTTGAGCTATACGACCTTTGAATACAAAAACGCAAAGCTCGCGTCGAAAGAGGTTTCCGCCGACGGTGTTGCGAAGGTGTCCTTTACCATAGAAAACACAGGTCGTCTTGCCGGCGATGATGTGGCACAGGTGTATTACCGCCATGTCAGTTCACAGGTTCCGCAGCCCAGACTTGCCCTGTGCGGATTTGCCCGCGTGCATGTTAAACAGGGCGAGGCAAAGTCGGTTGCCGTTGACATTCCCGCCAGCCGACTGCGTTACTGGGACACGACGAAAAAACAGTACGTGGTGGAGCCGGGAGAGTATGAAATTCTTATCGGCGCGGCTTCCGACGATATCCGGATCAAGCTGCCTGTGACAATCACCGCCCGGTGACCTAATCGAAAACGGCATCTTCCCGGCAGTCCGGCCGGGGGCTGCTCTAACTCCTTTTGAAAATGAGGTGACGATGCTGACTAAAAATGAAACTCAGCCCTGTCTTGCGTATCTGGGCCTTGTATGGTTTTGCATGTTCCTGTTCATGATTCCGGGGTCCGTGCACGCGGCGGAGCACCGCCTTTCGTCGCCGGATGGCCGAATCGAGGTTATTGTCTCAGACACAACGGGGCTGCGGTATCGGGTGGAAATCGAGGATACCGTTGTCCTGACGGATTCGATTCTGGGACTTGAATTCAGGGACGGCATCAAGCTGGGGCCGTCAGCGACCGTCACCAAAGCCAAAACCAGCGATCATGACGGTCAATGGGAAAATCCGTTCGGCCAGCGTCGCTTTGTGCCGGATAACTGGCGGCAGCTTCATCTGACGCTGGAGGAGCAAGGCCGGACGTTCGGCCTGATTGTACGCGCCTATGATGACGGCGTTGCGTTTCGATACGACCTTCCAAAAGAGTCCGGCCTTGGCGATTTTGTGCTGACCGATGAACTGACCGAGTTTCGCTTTGCGGAGGATTATCGCTGCTGGGCCGGCAATGAATCGGCGTGTGCGGAGAATCAGTATCCGGAGAAGAAGTTAAGTGCCATTCGTTCGGGCCGGGCGGGCCGATCCTTTCAGAGCGTTTTGCCGCTGCTGGTCGAAACACCGTCGGCTTATATTGCGGTGGCAGAATCGGATCTGCTGGACTGGGCCGGCATGTCACTGGCGGGTACCGGCTCATCCGCGGTCAGGGCGGTACTTGACCGGCGTTCGGATGGAAATGGGCTGGTGGTGTCCTCCACGCCGCGTGTCAGCCCCTGGCGCGTATTGATAATTGGCCGCAAAGCCAAAGACGTCGCAAATTCCGATTTGATTGCGACCCTCGCTTCCCCCAGCCGTCTGAAAGACATATCGTGGATTAAACCCGGTGCCTGTGCCTGGGATGCCTGGTGGACGGGAACGAATCCCTATGATTCCAACCCGGGTCACAAAGGCGTATACGCCCGCGGCTCCACACCTTCACATAAGGAGTGGATTGACCTGGCGGCTGAAATGGGCTGGCCCTATCAGTTAATGGATTGGTTCTGGTATAAGGGGATGACGAGTTTTGACAAAACACTGCATTCCAGTCCTAATCCGGTGCAGGGTGATTTCAGACAGCCGGTTCCGGAGGTCGATGTGGCTGAACTGGTTCAGTATGCAAAATCAAAAAACGTCCGATTGCTGATCTGGGCACACTCGCTGGACATCGAAACGTTCGGAGTTGAAACCGCTCTGGCCTATCTGGCAAAGCAGGGATTCGCCGGGGTGAAAATTGATTTTTTCAACAGCCAGTCGCAAGAGACGGTTCAATGGTGTGAAAATGCGTTGTCAATTGCGGCAAAGCACGGTTTGCTGATTAATTTTCATGGGACCTACAAGCCTGCGGGGATGGCTCGCACGTATCCGAATTTTATCACGCAGGAAGGCGTGCTCGGCAACGAATACAACAAACTCGGCGGCAATCAGTGCACTCCGCTGCATACCATTACGCTGCCGTTTACGCGAGGTCTGCTGGGGCCGATGGATTTTACGCCCGGTGGTTTCATCAATCGTGCGCCGGGGGAGTTTAAAATCACCTCGCCCTCCCAGGTCATGGGATCCCGCGCTCGGCAGCTTGCCATGACGGTCGTCTATTTCAGTCCTCTGCAGGTCCTGTGCGACAGTCCCCGCAATTATCGCGGCCAGCCCGGCGTGGAGTTTCTTCGGAATCTGCCCACCGTCTGGGATGAGACGGTGGTTCTGGACGGCGATGTCGCGCGCTCTATCATCATTGCCCGGCGGTCGGGAGACACCTGGTACCTGGCGGCGATGAACGGGGATGAAGCGATGCAATTGCAGGCCCGCCTGACATTTCTGGACAAGGGCAAATGGACGCTGCGCAGCTTCGCGGACAATACGGAATCCTCCGATTATCAGGCTGTAACTGAGTCCGCTGTCGCAGTGGATGCCAAAACCGTTGTTCCAATTTCAATGCTGCCTGCCGGCGGCTTTGCCGGAATCATCACCAGAGAAAAATAATCTGTGAAAAGTCAATTACGTCGTCTGTCGTTTCATGATCTGAATAAGGATATCAATCGTATGATGCATGTATTTAAAAAATCGTTGGCTTGTACAATCTGTTTTTCGCTGGCATCGGCATTTGCGGCGCCGGAAAACGCAGCATCCGAGGAAACAATCTGGCTGTCCAGTCTCGATGTGTCGCGTGTTGAACAGGGGTGGGGGCAGGCGCGTTCAAACCGTTCTGTGGATAACCGGCGTATGATGATCGCGGGCCAGCGATATCAAAACGGCATCGGTACCCATGCCAATTCCAGCATTCCATTGCTCCTGGACGGCAACGGGGTGGAACTGTCGGGACGTGCCGGCCTGGACGATGAAACCAACGGCCGGGGGTCGGTGGTGTTTCAGATTACCGCCGACGGAAAAGAGATTTGGACCAGCGGGCCGATGCGCCCCCGTGATGCGGCTAAAGAATTTACGCTGGATGTCAAAGGAGTCAAGTCCCTCGTGCTGCTGGCACTGGATGGCGGTGACGGGTTTGACTATGACCATGCGGACTGGGTGGACCTGAAAATCACCATGATCAATAACGGCAAGCCGAAACTGGACATTCCGCCCATCGAAGATGCGGTGATTTTGACTCCAAAACCCGCACCCTCGCCCCGCATTAATGGAGCGAAGGTCTTCGGCGTTCGTCCCGGCTCTCCGTTTCTGTTTACAATCGCGGCCACCGGCGACCGCCCGATGACCTTTTCGGCCGATGGGCTTCCCTCTGGACTGACGCTTGACTCCAAAACCGGACAGATAACCGGAAAGCTGGAAACGGCAGGGGAATACAAGCTGATGCTCCATGCCAAAAACGCTCTTGGCCAGGCCAGTCGGGAATTCAAAATCGTGTGCGGCTCGCAAATCGGTCTGACCCCGGCAATGGGCTGGAACAGTTGGAACTGCTTTGCCGGTGCGGTCACGGCAGAGAGCATCAAGGCGGCTGCGGATGCCATGGTCAAAAGCGGCCTGATCAATCACGGCTGGACATACATCAACATTGACGATTTCTGGCAGGTGCATCGCGATTCAAAGGACCCGACGCTCCAGGGCCCCAAACGCAGTGCCGACGGCCGCATTCTGCCCAATCCCCGCTTTTCGGACATGAAAGGCCTTGTGGATTACGTTCACGGAAAAGGACTCAAAATCGGTATCTATTCGGTGCCCGGCCCCTGGACGTGCGGCGGCTGCGTTGGCAGTTTTGGCTATGAATTGCAGGACGCCCAGCAATACGCCGAATGGGGATTTGACTATCTCAAGTACGACTGGTGTTCCTATAATCCCGCCTTTGAAGACCGTCGTGACGACAAAGACTGGGATCCATACTCGGCGCCCAATATCCAGTATTCCGGCGGCGATCATCCGACAAAAGGCCGGGCTCCCTTCAAGCGGATGCACGAGGCGCTGGCACAGCAGCCGCGGGACATCATCTACAGCCTTTGCCAATACGGGATGGGCAATGTCTGGGAGTGGGGAACCGAGGTCGGCGGAAACTCCTGGCGCACCACGCAGGATATCAATGACAGTTGGGGCAGCATGTCAGGTATTGGATTCCGACAGGCCGGTCTGGAAAAATATGCCGGCCCGGGGCATTTCAATGACCCCGACATGCTGGTTGTCGGCCACGTAGGCTGGGGAAATCCCAAGCCCACAAAACTTACCCCCAACGAGCAATACACCCATATCAGCCTCTGGAGCCTGCTTGCGTCGCCTCTGCTGATCGGCTGCGATATGACCAAACTGGACGATTTCACCCTGAATCTGCTGACCAACGATGAAGTCATTGAAGTCAACCAGGATCCCCTGGGACGTCAGGCCGGCCGGATTACGCAGGAGGGGACTTGTGAAGTCTGGGCCAAGCAGATGGAAGACGGCTCCATGGCCGTAGGCCTGTTTAACCGCAGTCAGCGGGAACAAACCGTTACCGTTACCTGGTCCGCTCTTGGGATTACCGGCCGGCAGTCTGTGCGCGATCTGTGGCGTCAGAAAGACCTGGGCGAATTTACCGGGCAGTTTGAGGCACAGGTTGGCCGCCATGGTGTGGTCCTGGTGAAAATTGCCCCGACCAAACAATAATTGAATCGAGACAGGAATTATAAATAAAACGAATTCGTTTTTCTATGGAATTGATACATGAATCCGTTGGCTGCAACAAGAAAGGAAAGTTTGATGAACAAAACAACTGTGTTAAGAGTGCTTCTGTGTTGTCTGCTCCAGACCATGAGTTTCGTGGTTATAGCCGATTATCCGATTATATCCAATCGTTACCTGGCCGACCCGGCGGCGCTGGTGCATGAGGATCGTGTCTACGTGTACTGCTCGAATGATGATGAAAGCCCGGTTCAGGGGGGGTATAATATCCCGAATGTCGTGTGTATTTCCACCGCGGACATGAAAAACTGGACGGATCATGGCATCGTTTTCGATGCGGCCAGGGATACGACGTGGGCCAAAAAATCCTGGGCTCCCACCGCGATCGCACGGGATGGAAAAATCTTCCTGTATTTCGGGAATGGCGGCGCCAATATTGGAGTGGCCGTGGCCGACAGCCCAACCGGCCCGTTCAAGGAAGTCCTTGGCAAACCCCTGCTCGAACACAGCACCCCGGGGGTTCAGCCGGCAAGAAACATGTGGCTGTTTGATCCGGGAGCGTTTATTGATGATGACGGTCAGGCCTACCTGTACTTCGGCGGCAACGGCGATGATAATGTCCGGGTTGTTAAACTCAAACGCGACATGATCACCCTGGATGGCGACGTGATCAAGATGAATGCTCAGAATTTCTTTGAAGCGGCATGGGTATTCAAACGCAACGGCATCTATTATTTCACGTACTCCGCCAATCCCAGAGCCGGAATGAGCTTCGACTACATGACCAGCACCGAAAGCCCCATCAGCGGTTTTACGTATGCCGGCAAAACGTCTGACCAGCCTCCGCTTAACGATAATAATCATCACGCCGCCCATTTTGAATTCAAAGGCAAATGGTATGAAGTGTATCATAACCGTATTGTCGCCAATGAGGCCGGCATTCCAACCGGTTTCCGCCGCAACATTGCTCTGGATAGCTTCGATTTCGATGATAAAGGTAAAATTATCAAGAAAGTTCCCACATTTGACGGCGTTGTTCAGGTGGGCTTCCTGGACCCATTTGACAGGGTGGAAGGCGAAACATTCAATGCTCAAAAGGGGATTGAAACCGAGCCGTGTAAAGCGGGCGGCATGAATCTTTGTGACATTCAGAACGGCGACTGGGTGAAGCTTCGCGGTGTGAATTTTGGTGATGGCGTAAAATCGTTCACAGCTTCTGTTGCCGGCAACAAAGGCGGCAAAATCGAAGTGCGTGTCGGCGGTCCGGAGGGCCTGATTCTGGGCACATGCGACGTTGCCGCCGCCGGCGAATCGCAGGAATGGAAAGAAGTCGGTTGCAGCATTCGAAAAGTGACAGGTGCCATCGATCTGTGTCTGAAGTTTGTCGGGGACGAAGGGGACCTGTTCAGTATTGACTGGTGGCAGTTCAGGAAGTAATATGGACAGTCGTACCCTGCGGAGGTGCCGCCGGATACGGCCTGCAACTCAAGGCCGCGCCAAAATCGCATTTGACAGAATAGTGAAAATTATTTTGAAAGGCAACTAATATGCCCCCAAAATCGCGCCATCTGATAAAAAGTATTTACACGGCTGACCCCCGGGCCCATGTGTACAACGGAAAAATTTATATTTTCCCCTCGCATGATATCGAATCCGGAATTCCCGAGGATGACACAGGAAGTCACTTTGATATGCGCGATTATCACGTGTATTCGATGGAGCATCCCGAAGGGGACGTGATTGATCATGGTGTCGCGCTCGATATCAGTGATGTGCCCTGGGCCCGCCGTCAGATGTGGTCCAACGATGCGGCCTGCAAGAACGGGACCTATTACATGTATTTTCCCGCAAAAGATCAAAACGATATTTTCCGAATCGGTGTTGCGGTCAGTGATAAACCCGAAGGCCCGTACAAGGCGATGCCCGAGCCGATGAAAGGCAGTTTCAGTATTGATCCATCGACCTATCGTGATGATGACGGTACGCACTATATTTATTTTGGCGGGATTTGGGGCGGCCAGTTGCAGCGGTACAAAACAGGGAAATATGAACATAACGACGACCTGCGAAAACCGGGAGAACCTGCACTCTGTGCCAAAGTCGCCCGATTATCCGGCGATATGCTCGAATTCGCAGAACAACCGCGTGATGTTGTGATTCTCGATGCCTATGGGAAACCGCTGAAAACGGAGGACGAGAACCGTCGGTTTTTCGAGGCGCCATGGATGCACAAATACAACGGGAAATATTATTTCTCGTATTCGACGGGCAATACGCATCTGCTTTGTTATGCCGTGGGGGATAACCCGTATGGGCCATTTACCTATCAGGGGGTTATCATGACGCCGGTGGTTGGATGGACAACGCACCATTCCATTCTTGAATTCAAAGGCAAATGGTACCTGTTTCATCATGACAGTAAAGTGTCGGGCGGAAAAACCTGGCTGCGCAGCATGAAAGTAATCGAGCTGAACTATCGTAACGACGGATCAATCGAAACCATAGATGGAAATGCAGACGAATAAAGGCCCTATGGCCCCGGATGAAACCGTACCGGTGTTTATCCGCGATAATTGCTGACTAAGGAGAATTCAGATGGTAACGAGACTATCTTGTGCAATACTAACGGGCTTTATCACCTTTTCCTTGCTTGGGGGCGGAAATTGCCTTGCTCAGTCGGATTCCCAATTGATTCCAGAGGATTTCAAGCCGGCCTCGTCCAATCAGCCGGGACGCTTGTATCCCCAGGTCAACTCCGAAGGCCGCGTACGCGCACAAATCACGGCTCCGGATGCCAAACATGTGTTTCTGGATATCGGTGGGAAAAAATATCCTCTGACCAAAAAGGAGGATGGCTCCTGGATGGGGCAATCCGATCCCCAGGACGAAGGATTCCATTACTATCAGATCATTGTTAACGGTGCCCAGGTGCCGGATCCGGGCAGCATGTACTTCTACGGCGCCGGCCGATGGGGCAGCGGCATAGAAATTCCAGCCAGGGATCAGGATTTCTACGCACTGAAAAATGTCCCCCACGGACAACTGTGTGAACATCTGTATTTTTCGAAAATTACGAATGCATGGCGTCGTTGTTTTGTCTATTTGCCGCCGGATTATTACAAAGACGGCTCGATGCGCTATCCAGTTCTGTACCTCCAGCACGGCAGTTTTGAAGATGAGACGGGCTGGGGCGCTCAAGGCAAGGCGAATCTGATTCTCGACAACCTGATTGCTGAAAAGAAAGCTGTACCGATGATTATTGTCATGGACAATGGTTATGCATCCGTGCCGGGTTCCAATGACAGCGGCGGAAACAGAGTCGCCCGCGGCACTTCGGCCTTTGAAGACGTGATGATCAGGGAGATTATCCCGATGATCGATGGCCATTATCGTACGCTGGCGGATCGCGAGCACCGGGCGATGGCCGGCCTCTCGATGGGCGCCAATCAGACTATTCGGATTACCATGAACAACCTCGATACGTTCTCCCATATCGGCGGTTTCAGCGGGACATCCAATTATCCGGACACAGCGCCCCTCGATCCGGAAACATTTATGAGCGGAAAATTCAAAGACGGCCAGGCACTGAACAAACAAATCAAACTCTTCTGGCTGGGTTTGGGAACCAAAGAGCCTGCTCCGTTCCCGGGTTCTGTTGGGGCATTCAGGGCGATGCTGGATAAAGTCGGGATGAAATACGTGTACTATGAGTCGCCCGCGACTGCGCACGAATGGCAGACCTGGCGACGCAGCTTATACCAGTTTGCCCCGCTTCTGTTCTCGGACCTGAAGACACAATCCGCCGGCCCGGCTGAAACGGACGGATTGCGCATCTATAGTGCCGGACATAGCCTGCATTGGTATGTTCCGGATATTCTTGCGGAATTAGCTTCGGCTTCAGGCATCAAAGGACATAAAACAGCGGGCGTGCAGAGCCTGGGTGTATCACGCACCCTCCAGCATTGGAACCATCAGAATGGCCGAAATCAGGCCAGGCAGGCATTAGAAGCAGGGGATGTGGATGTATTAACGCTGTCTCCGATTCAGTTCCCGGACGAGGGAATTGAAAACTTTGTCAAATTGGGCCTGGAACACAATCCCAATATGACGTTTACCGTGCAGATTTCATGGGGCGGGCCTGACATCGACAATCAGGATTTTGACTTCTCTTTGCTCATGAGCCGGCCTGACAGGGAAAAAACGCCGGAACAACTCAAAGTACTCAATCAGAAAAATGAGATTGCCGCCCAGGATCAAGCCGCAAAGATCAACGAACAGGTTGGACGCCAGGTCGTCTTGCTTGTTCCCACCTCGCAGGCCCTGACAGCCCTGCGTACCATGATTTACAACAAACAGATTCCGGGCCTGGACAAGCAGGCCGAATTATTTGCGGATAATATCGGACACCCGACAGCGCCTCTGCAGGCACTGAATGCGTATTTGCACTTTGCCGTGATCTATGGCCGCAGCCCGGCTGGTTTGCCGATTCCCAGCGTCCTGAAAAACGCCGGCAAGCCGCAGTGGAATAATGAGGCGTTCAATCGTGCTCTTGCGGAACTGGCCTGGACAACCGTGATGAACTATCCCCCCAGTGGCGTGAAAGCTCCGACACAGTAAATCGGGTATCATGTCGGCAGGCAGAGATGATATAACTTAATATACTGATCTTGCTTGAAAAATTCCATTTCGTCGCGGCGAAAGAGCTTTTTGGTCCGCCAGTGTCCAGCAACCGCATGATCCCCATGGCTATACAGGGCAGCTTGACCCAGTGCATACGCACGGCATCAAAGCGTCCTGCGGCCGCCGCGGAATAATCATACTCAGTGGGTCTAATTGGGGACAACCTGATCGCCGAAGGCAAAGCCTGGCCTTTTATCCTCATCATAAACAACAACAGGACATTCTATGGGGTGATTTTTCAAGCAAATAAAGGGCTATCCCCCCTGATTTTCGATAAGGGCAAGATTTCAGGCTATGGGTGAGTAAAAAAAATTAGATTGACAGATTATGGCCGGAAGTGGTAGATTTTAGATGTTATAGACAGGAAATGGCGGGCATTTGCTATGTGAAATAGGAAGAATACAAGCAAGGAAAGCATCCCTCAAAGGCAGGAATTCAAATCCCATCCAGAAAAGGAGTAACCTATGAAACATGGAATAGTATGGCTTGGCGGATTAGTTTGTGTGCAATTGATTTTAGCTGGATGTTCGACCATGCCGGACAAGGCGGAGTCCAGGGCGGTTCTCAGTGCGGAAGTGGATGAGGCAATCGCGGCGTTCAAAACCCAGGATCCGACGATTCAGTCCTTTTTTGATAATTCCTATGGCTATGCGGTTCTGCCGAAAGTAACCAAGGGCGCTTTCTGGTTTGGCGTGGCCGGCGGGCGGGGGCAGGTGTTCCGTCAGAACCAGCGGATTGGTTATTGTAAAATGGGCCAGGCGACACTCGGATTTTCCTTCGGCGGAGAGTTTTTCCGCGAGGTCATCTTCTTCCGTCAGCAGCAGGACCTGGACCGCTTTACGGCGGGGGAGTTTACCTTCTCCGCACAGGTGACCGGAACGGCAATTACGGCCGGTGCTGCCGCCAAGGCGGATTACAAGGATGGCATGGCAGTATTTGTGCTGGCCGATCGCGGCCTGATGGTGGATGCGTCGCTCGGCGGGCAGAAATTTGCCTATGTTGCCGGGGTGATGGAATAGAAAACTATACGATAAACATCGCCATATCGCCGTAATTCGTGTAATTCAATGTGCTGATGGGTTTCCCGGCACATTGAGTTGTGGCGGTCTTTCATAAATCCCTCAGGCGTCATGCGATATAGCATGAAATAGCCGGGAGCATGGGATGACATCGGACTCAAATAAGTCTGTCAGATGGAACTTGCCGATCCTGCAGGGGATATTGCCGATTCAAGCTGCCCAGATTTCGTCAGAAATTATCGCAGGATTTACACTGGCGGCACTGGCCATTCCCGCGGCGATGGGCTATACCAAAATTGCCGGCACACCGGTTGTTACCGGCCTGTACACGCTGCTGATCCCCATGGTCCTGTTTGCAGTGTTTGGTTCGTCCAGGCATCTGGTAGTGGGGGCCGATTCGGCGACGGCGGCCATTCTTGCTGCAGGGATAGCGGGGCTGGTTCCGGCCGGTTCTGATGAATATATGGCGATGGCGTCGATTCTGGCGGTCATGGCGGCGGGCTTTCTCATTTTGGCGCGACTTGTCGGCCTGGGATTCATGTCGGATTTTCTTTCGCGCACGGTGCTGATTGGTTTCCTGACCGGCGTGGGGATTCAGGTTGCGATGGGGGAACTGTCCGGGATGCTGGGTCTCAAAAGCGGAGGACATCGCACCGTCGGCAAACTCTGGGCTGTGTTTCAACAGTTGGATCAGACCAATGTCTATGCACTGATTATTGCACTTGCTGTTCTGACAATCATTGTCGGTTCCAGGAAAATCTCAAAGAAAATTCCCGGGCCGCTGATCGCCGTTGTCGGAGCGATTGTCTTGAGCCGGCTGCTGAATCTCAGTGCGTATGTGGACGTGCTGGGCACGGTCCCCAGCGGTCTGCCCCGCATCGGGCTGCCGCATGTGGCCTGGAGTTGGGAGCTTGTCGATACGCTGTTTCCCACGGCGTTTGCGATGTTTGTGGTTATCCTGACACAAAGCGCCGCCACGTCGCGTGCCTATGCCGCCCGATACCACGAGCGTTTCAGTATGGATACGGATCTGGTCGGGCTTGGACTGGCCAATATCGGGGCGGGCCTGTCCGGCACATTTGTCGTCAACGGCAGCCCAACCAAGACCCAGATGATTGACAACGCCGGCGGGCGCACCCAGCTTTCTCTGCTGGTCACCGCAGGGGTTGTTCTGCTGGTCTTGCTGTTTCTGACCGGGCCGCTGGCCTATCTTCCTGAGCCGGTGCTGTCGGCAATCGTGTTTCTGGTGGGAATTGAACTGATCGATGCGGAGGGTATGTACAAAATATACCGTCAGCGCCGTTCGGAATTCTGGGTGGCCCTGATTACCATGTTTATTGTGGTCTATGTCGGTGTTCAGCAGGGCATTATCCTGGCCGTGGTGTTATCCCTGATTGATCATACCCGACGCGGTTACCGTCCGAAAAATGTGCTGCTGGCTTTTACGGAGTCCGGCGTCCTGCGCGCCCAGCCGCTGGCTGCGAAAACCCAGGTTTTGCCCGGACTGATCATCTATCGCTTTACCCACAGTGTGTATTATGCCAACAGCGAGCAACTATCCAAAGAGATTCTGGAATTGACCGACATTACCCACCCGCCTGTTCGATGGATTTGTCTGGATGCGTCTGCGGTGGGCGATGTAGATTATTCAGCGGCAGAGACGATACGGTCCATTTTCCTTGTGCTGCGGGAAAAGGGTATCCGGCTTGTTGTTGCTCAGGTTCTGGATGATGTCAAGGCCACAAGTCGTTATAATCTGGTGCAATTGTTTGGCAGAGATGCCTTTTTTGAGACGCTGGATGATGTGCTGAACGCCTATCAGGCGTCTGAAAAAGAAAAATCCGAATAACCCGGGGTAGAAACAGGCTCAGGCACAGCTATCCATTTCCGACGACTCGGATCACCCGGTGGTTGTTATTTGGTTTTCTTCCTGCTGGGCAGGGGCATATCCCTGCCACTCTTTTATCCAGCCCGTAGGCACGGAGATTTTCAGAACAAAATTTCCGGATTTTAATTGTAATTAGAATCTGTCATGTTAATATGTGCGGAACCATCTATATGCGGTTTTTGGGCAATTGGCCTGCGGCGATTTTTCGCCTTCGGGTCATGTCGGGAAAAAATGTTGGAGAAATCATGGAAACGGTAAAAAATTGCGGTTTACAGACGGTAACGGTATGGATATTGGTCATTTTCAGCGGCTTACAGGGGGCCACCAATTATGCCCCGCTTCAAAAACGGCCCTACAACGGCACCTATGAAGGGGCCAATCTCAATCGGATCGCATTTCCCATTGGCGGTATCGGTTCGGGAATGGTCGCCTTGGAGGGTACCGGGGCGATCTCACACGTCTCAGTCCGTCACCGGATGCAGTTTTTCAATGAGCCGTGCACGTTCGCGGCGGTGTGCGTCCAGGGCGACAGCGGCAATCTCGCCAAGGTGCTCGAAGGTCCCGTGCCCCACTGGAAAATCTTCGGACAGGGCGGCTCCGGCAGCGGCAGCGGCAATACCACCTATGGCCTTCCGCGCTTTGAAAAGGCATCGTTTCTGGCCCGTTTCCCCTTTGGAATTATTGACCTGGCTGACGGCGAAATGCCCGTCGATGTCCGGATTACCGGCTGGAACCCGTTCATCCCGGGCAATCCCGACGATTCATCCCTGCCGGTCGGGTCGCTCGAATATCAATTCACCAACAAAACCGGCAAGCCTGTTAAAGCGGTGTTTTCGTTCAATACCAGCAATTTTATGTCCCTCGGCGGCGGCAATTCCATCAAGGCAACTAAAAACGGCTTTATCCTCTGGCAGAATGGCTCGGCGGACAATCCCGAAAATGAGGGCGGGTTTGCGATTTATACCACCGACGACAAGACCGTCGTGGACCATTGCTGGTTCAAAGGCGGATGGTGGGATTCGCTGACGCTGGCCTGGGATAATATCGAAAAGGGAACCCTGATGGACAATCCGCCGGTGGATGGTTCGGCCCCCGGAGCGTCGTTATTTGTCCCGCTGACGCTTGAGCCTAACCAGTCACGGACGGTGCGGCTGATGATGACCTGGTATGTCCCCAGGACCCGCCTGCGCCATGGTCAGGATGCCAAGGAAAATCCCGGCCCGGCCTTTGGACGCAAACCCTCGACGGGAACGGCGGACGGTCAGCAGGCCGTCAGCGGTTTTCTGGGACAGGGGCTGGTCAATACCTTTGACCCGTTCGGCGATGGCCTGACGGGCAGGCTGACCTCGCCGGAATTCAAGCTTAATCATAATTATATTCAGTTTCTGGTTGGTGGTGGTGGTCACGCCGGGCAGACCTGTATCAACCTGCTGATCGACGGCAAGGCCGTGCGAACCGCAGTCGGCAAGAATACCGAAAAGCTCGAATGGACCACCTGGGATGTCGCCGAATTCAAAGGCAAACAGGCCAAAATAGAGATTGTCGATGAAAACACCGAAGGCTGGGGGCACATTCTCGTCGATCAGATTATCCTGTGCTCCAGGCCGTTTGAAGCGGCCTCGCAAAGTGTCAATAATGCCGATACCGTTGTCCTGCATGATTTCGAATCGGAGTCGTACAAAGACTGGATTGCCCAGGGCCCCCCGGCGCTGGAAGATTGCCCCGAGGGGACTTGTGTGGAGGGAAGCTGCGGCAAACCATCGAATTATTACTTCCCGTGGTATGCATGCCATTTTGCGTCTCTGCAGGACATCATCGATTACTGGACTATCAACTACGACCGGCTTCGCAGCCAGAGTACGCTGTTCCGGGATGCGTTCTATGATACGACTCTGCCTGCCGAAGTGGTCGAGGCAGTCGCCGCAAATCTGACAATTCTCAAATCGCCTACCGTGCTGCGTCAAACCGGCGGCAGGCTGTGGTGCTGGGAAGGCTGCTCGGATGGCAGCGGCTGCTGTCCTGGCTCCTGCACGCATGTCTGGAATTATGCCCAGGCGACGTGCCATTTATTCCCCTCGCTGGAGCGATCGCTGCGCGAGACGGAATTTTTCCAGAGCCAGAATACCGAAGGCCATCAGACCTTCCGCTCGGCGCTGCCGATTCGCCAGATCAAAAGCAGCTTCCATGCCGCCGCCGACGGCCAGCTTGGCGGGATTATGAAAGTCTATCGGGAATGGCGCATCTCAGGCGATACGTTCTGGATGAAAAAGCTCTGGCCGCAGGTCAAACAGAGCCTCGATTACTGCATCAGCACCTGGGATCCGCGAGGCAAGGGCATTCTTGAAGAGCCCCATCATAATACCTATGATATCGAGTACTGGGGGCCGGACGGTCATTGCGGCAGCTTCTATCTGGGGGCGCTGACGGCGGCCATTGAAATGGGCAAGACCCTCAACGAAGACACCGGCCGCTATCAGCAGCTTCTGGCCGATGGCCGCAAATTCATGGAAACCCAGCTCTATGACGGTGAATACTTCTATCAGAAAATCCAGACCGAAGGCCTGACCAATACCTATCAGCCGTTATCCTACGCCGGCAACGGTAAGGGCTATCAGCCTATGATTGAAGCACTCAACCAGCAGGGGCCCAAGTATCAGTACGGCAAGGGCTGCCTGTCGGATGGTGTCCTGGGTTTCTGGATGGCTGACGTCTGCGGTCTCGATGGCGATATCGTTGACCCCGCCAAAGTCCGCAGCAATCTCAATGCGATTCACAAGTACAATTTCAAGCCGACCCTGTTTGACCATGTCAACCCGCAGCGGCCTACCTATGCGATGGGCCACGAAGGCGGCCTGCTGCTGTGCACCTGGCCCAAGGGCGGCAAACTATCCATTCCGTTCGTCTATAGCAATGAGGTCTGGACCGGCATCGAATACCAGGCCGCCTCACACCTGATGCTCGAGGGCATGGTTGACAAGGGGCTGGATATTGTGCGTGCCTGCCGTGATCGTTACGACGGGGCTATTCGCAATCCATTCAATGAATACGAGTGCGGCCACTGGTACGGGCGGGCGCTGTCCAGCTATGGCCTGATTCAGGGCCTGACCGGCGTGCGCTATGATGCGGTCACGCAGACGCTCTATATCGACTCAAAGGTCGGAAACAACTTTAAGAGCTTTTTATCGACAGCCACCGGTTTCGGCTCGGTCGGCCTCAAAGACGGCAAGCCCTTTATCGACATGAAAATGGGCCGGCTGGATGCGCAGCACATCGTGATTTCCGGGAAGGAATACAAACCATAACTTCGGACAGAAGGAATATAAAGTCCTGTTTACCGGCTGGGCGATTATTTGCCCAGGTGCTCAATCGCTTTCAATATCGGGGCGCTGGAGACCTTGACCATGCCGCCCAGGGGTCTGTTCATCTCCTCAATCAGAAAGATGGCCCCGCCGACCGAGATGGCACAGACAGCCAGGGCCGCAACGGCTGTTTTATTGGCCGGGGCAAGAACTCCGAAGGTGCCGAACAGCATCGTCAGCCAGAACAGCAGCACCACAATAAACGCCATCGGAAGCGACAACTGGGCTCGTTCAATGACCAGCCAGCGTGTTTGCAGCAAGTCTCTGCAAATCCCAATCGCCTCGGATTGAAACACTTTCTGCGTATCATTCTGAGGGCTTAGTTCCCGGATTCGGGCGGCAACAAGCTCCATGGTGGCCGGAGACTCTTCAAACGTTGACATGGTGTCCTTGTCTGTCTTCTGTTCAGGCCAGACCAGGGCTACTACCTCAATTACGGAATGGCGAAGCTGATTCCGGATAACCTGCGTCTGGGGGCCGTATTGGGCCAGGATGCGATCCAGCATGATCAGTTTTGCACTGCTTTCGGTGATCGCATGATTCATGGCATCGAATGAATCCTTGGCCGAACTGATCAAAAGCCCCAGCACCAGGGCACTGAGGGTTGCAATGAGGCCGGCCCCCATCTTGACGGCATCCCGTGAATCGCCGCTGAGGTGATGATCAGGCAGGGAGTTGCGCAGCAGCAGCCCCGCAACCATTCCGACAACGACACATAAAAACGCGATAATCCCTAATCCTGCCGCACTCATATTTTGACTCCTTTAGCCTGGATTTATTTGTCCTATGGAAATCACATTGTTTCCCTCGGCTGCTTCAGGCAGAACGGAATCCGCCGTCCTGCTGTAATTCGAGCTATGGGTTTGCTGCTTTTGCCTTCAGATGTTTTACAAAAAAATCGCGGACCGGCTCAAAGGATTTCGGATCCGGAAAACCGTGTCCGGCCTCTTCCAGCACAATCAGCTCTGCCGATACCCCGGCCTTCTTGAGTGCTTTAAAGAAATCCTCGCTTTCTCCAACGGCAACGACGGGATCCAAACGTCCATGCATGATTAAAAATGGAGGATCATTCCGGTCGATATGTGTCAGAGGGCTGATTGCTTTGGCAAGCTGTTTTTTCTGATCGACAGTGCCTGTAAATAACGCCTCCACTCTCGGCAGACGCGGGGTGTCGTATGCATTGGGATCGGCAAACGCCATAAAGTGTTTGCGACCAAACCAGTCACAGACAGCCTGCACCTCGCTGGAACAGTCAAGATTGCCGCCGACATCGCCTTCCAAAAACGCGACTTTCCCTGATGTGCCCACCAGCGCCGCCAGAGAACCGCCTGCTGAACCGCCCCAGACTCCAATTGCATTCGGATCAATCCCGAATGTTCTGGCCGAGGATCGCAGAAATCGGATTGCTCCCTTGCAGTCATGAATCTGTGCAGGGAATGTTGCCTGGCTGGTCAAACGATAGTTTATACTGGCCACGGCAAAACCGTCATGGGTCAAGACCTTGGCCGGGCAGTTTTTCTTGTTTCCGGCCTGCCATCCGCCGCCGTGAATCCAGACAACCAGAGGCAGCGGTTTATTGGCATTAATCGGCTTATAAAGATCCAGAAGCAGGATATGGCCATCCTCCCGGGCAAACAGAATATTCTCCTGCAGGTCAAATTGTCCGGATTCCTGTTCCAGAGACTCTTCGCCTGGGCAGGTTGCTGCGCCCTGAATGAGCATTCCCAGTATCAATATGGCCCGGCAGCATCCCTTCCAGGTTTGTAAAGTTGCCCGCATCATGTTTGACCTGCCTTTCTATGTTTTATCGGTATCCAGCAGCGGCGGTGATATTCATTCTGGTGCATAGCCATTTTGCTGAAATAAACCACATGCCTTTATTTAATCATTTTTTGCTTCTGGGACAGCAACATCCTGTCCCCAGCGTTTAGCCCACTCAAAGACTGACCGGTATTTGGGTGTCGGGGCGCTGTTATCATATTCAATCAGCCCCAAGTTCTACCTTTTACTGCAGGCATCCACCAGGTAAAAACATCGCTGCTGACTAAGAGGCACAGACCACCAGGGCCGCACAGATGTTTGGTGGGCTGGTGCATACCGTCCGAACCTGAATTCTATCACGGTTCTTTGTCTTGGCATACCGTTCTATTGAGCCGGAATGGTAATCATGGGCAGCTTGTCGTTGCTTCCGGTCTCGGCGATCGTAAAGAAAAACATAACCGCCGACAACGCCCGCTTGGTTTTCCAATCGCCATCATCGATCCAGAACCAGTGGTTACGGTAACGGACGGCTGCGAAGGCTTCGGCCGGCTTGTCCTTGCCGCTGTAAATTCTTACCGGGTACTGCCGTCCGGTCGGATCCGTCGTTTCAAAGGAAGGGGCGGCGCGCTGAGCCTTCAAGTCCTCTTCCGGCACATCCACATAGCTTGCAAACGCCTGCATGATTTGCAGCATCGAACGGCTGCTGACCGCCAGTTCATCATCCGCTCCGCGTACGGGTGAAAACGTGAGCGTAAATTTCTGCTGGTCTGTTGGCATCCTGAGCAGTCGCCGNNTGGCCTTTTCCACGACCTCCGCCGGAATATCCTCACGTCGGAAGAACATTACGCCGGTTGAGCCTTTGACCGTGTCGTTTTCCACACGCAGTCCGACTGCACCCGCCGACTGGATGTCGCGCAGTAATTCCAGCACGCGAATAAAATCCGGGTCCGCCTCACGTACGATGCCTCCGGCCGCCGAGCGGTTGCGTACCCCGTTGAGCGACTCCACCGTCAGGCCCAGGATGAAATCCGCCGCGTACCCCGATTGCAGCATAGCAAAAATATTCTTCGGATCAATCGGGGTGATCAATCCGCGCAGGAACTTTTCACCGGTCATCGGCACATAAGTGATGGTGGGCCGGTCGGTGTAGATGGCCTGCCCTCCGATGGAGGTATAATCGCCCTGGACGGCTCTGTCCGAAGACGCAACACCATTGACACTGACACCCGTCTGCAGGGAATACCCTGCTACAATCGACGCCACATCCATGAACACCGGCAGGTCCATGTAGCGTAACTTGACGATGTTGAGCAGGGTTTGTTGTTTCCAGGAGTCCGCGATGGCTGTGCTGTAATCGAAACGGTCCATGGTCACGGTCTGGGGTCCAAGTGATTTGCATCCGGTCAGGGCGGTGACAGCAATCAGAATGAATAGGCATCTTGTCTTCATTTTAGCCTCCTTTAGGCTTGAATATACAGGCTGCGGGAAATAATTAATCTTTTTTTTCATCCGGAACGACTACATCCTGTCCCCAGCGTTTAGCCCGCTGAAAGGTGGACCGGTATTTGGATGTCGGGGCGCTGTCATAATATTCAATCAGCCCCCAGCTTCCCCATTTGCTCCAGGTGCCCACCGATGAAAAATGACAGAGCAAATCACCTCCGGCGTCCTGCCATGCCTGGTAATACCGGTCATAAAGCAGCCCCATCCGCGAATGGGCGTTGGCCTGATGAAGCAGCGCGGTCAGCCTGTCATGGTTCTCTCCGCCGCCAACACCTACCAGATGCTGGCCGGCCTCGTAGGCGACGAGCTTGAGTTCGTGCTCGTCGGCGATGGCTTTATTCTTTTTAATCCATTGGGTGCATTCAGGCAGTGCATGGTTTTCAAGATGGCTCAGAACTTTTTCCACATCCCATGTCGCAGCAGCCGCGGCGTTGGGGTCACTGTTCGGTGAGATGTTGAAGCTGATATACGGCGCAATCGCCAGTGCATCGGCGTGTACAAAGGCCTCCTGAAATGTGACAACCTGCCGGGAAACATAATCATTGGCCGCCCACCCGGGAAGTACGCGGACTAATCGCTGGGTCCCGCCGAAGACGTCCTGCCAGATTTTGAAAATCTCCACCGACCGACACGCGGTATAGTGCCATGCCGCCTCCCATGGCCGGTCCGGATGACCGAAGCCCTTTGCCAGACCCTGCTGCTGGGCATAGCGGTGCTGGGTAAAGATGCCATTCCAGACCTCGTTGGAATATTCCACATAAATCTTCAATTCGGGATTGAGCCGCTGCCTGACTAATCTGGCAAAATTCCGCACATACTCATCATCGGCCTTGTGCGGCATACAGAACCACGGATCAGCCTCGAGCCGATTGGCCAGGTCAATCAGGTATTCCAGGGCAACCCCTTTTTCGGAAAACGTCGCATCCTCCGGAACAGGGCGGTCCGACCACCGGACAATCTCCGAATTGTTGGTGTGCATAAAATCCATAAACCGCACACAGGCCATCCCTTTCCATCGCTTCAGCAGGGACGGATGCCACGGATTCTCCGCATAATCTTTTTCAAATCCGGGCATAATCACGCGGATATTTCGGATATAGTCCGTCGGATCGATTTCTTTCAGACGCAGCCAGATTGCCCCACGTGCCGGCTCGACTTTCATGGTCAGCCGCCCCGGCCTCTGGTCGATAATCTGTCCGGCACCCCAGGCCTCGATCAGCCCCTGCCCCTCATAAAGCACCGTATAATTCCCACCGGGATAATGACCGCCCTCAATTGTATTCAGCGGCGTCTCCGCCCAGCAGTTCGGCTCCAGCCGCTTGACCCAGCCGTGTGCATCCAGTTCCAGCCCAGGCCCCTTGCCCCACGGCTGCTCCAGTTTCTGACTAATCCACGGCCGCGACATCCGGAACACATCCACAAACGGCAGTTCCGTATTCCAGTCCGCCGGCCCGGCCAGATTAATCCCCATTCGGGCAGACGAGGCGGCCTGACCCGAAGATGTTGTGAATGACAACAGCAGACACAAGCCGATGATAAACGTATGATAATAAACGGATGCAGACACGGCTCAAACTCCTCAATCAAGTGGTTTGACCATTTATTAAATGCTCTGCATATAAATATACATGTTATATCCTGTATTTCAATTCCTAAAATTGATACAAAAATTGGATTTTGTCCATTTTCTTTGTCATTTCTCTTCAGGACGAGCGTTTATAAAAGAGAATAACAAAACAATGATGTGAAGATAATGTAAATTCTGCTAATAAGTGGACAATAAGATGCGAGAATCGATTATTTCATTGCTGACTTGTATGCTGGCTTTTTCGGGTGGGGTATATGGGGCGGCAGCGGTCATTCCCTTTGAAATTAATGCCGGTTTTACCATCAACAATCCCATCGACCAGGCGGTTCTGGATAGCCTGGTCGAGCACCAGATTACTCCCGCCAACCTGTGTTCCGATGAAGTCTTTGTCCGTCGCGTTTATATTGATCTGATCGGCACCCTTCCGACCGCCCAGGAAGTGCGTAAGTTCCTTGGCGACAAGCGTTTGGATAAACGTGCCAAACTGGTCGACACCCTGCTTGCCCGCGATGAATTCGCCGCCTACTGGACCCTGAAATGGTGCGATGTCCTGCGGGTCAAGGCCGAATACCCGGTTAATCTGTGGCCCAACGCCGTACAGGCCTACCACCGCTGGATTTTCGAATCCGTCCGTGATAATAAACCCTATGATGAGTTTGCCCGTGAGCTGCTGACTGCCAGCGGCAGCAATTTCCGCGTCCCGCCGGTCAATTTCTATCGGGCCATACAGGGCCGAAAGCCCGCCGATATCGCAGAAGCCGCGGCGCTAACCTTCATGAGCACTCGCCTGAAGACCTGGCCGCAGGAACGTCGCCAGGAACTGGAAGCGTTCTTCTCGCGGCTCGCCTATAAAAGTACCGCCGAATGGAAAGAAGAAATCGTCTATCCCGACCCCGCCCAGACAGAGCCATTGGAAGCCATTTTCCCCGATGGAACCAAAATCAAAATCGGTCCCGACGAAGACCCGCGTAAGGTGTTCGCCGATTGGCTGATTCAGCCGGACAATCCCTGGTTCGCCCGGGCGATGGCCAATCGCGCCTGGTCGTGGCTGATGGGCCGCGGCATTATCCACGAACCAGATGATATCCGCCCGGACAATTCGCCCGCCAATCCCGCGCTGCTGAAATATCTGGAAGCTGAGCTGGTCCAGTCCGACTGGAACATCCAACATCTGTTCAAGCTGATTTGCACCTCGCGCACCTACCAGCAATCCTCGATTCCGCAAACCGACACCCCCCAGGCCGAAGCCCTCTTTGCCTGTTACCCGCCAAGGCAAATGGATGCGGAAGTGCTCATTGACGCCCTGTGTTATCTGGGCGGTACCGAGGTCAAGTACTCCAGCCCCATCCCCGAACCGTTTACCTTTATCCCCGACGAACATCGCACCATCGAACTGGCCGACGGCAGCATCACCAGCCAGTTCCTTGAAATGTTCGGCCGCCCCGCGCGCGATACCGGCCTCGAATCCGAACCCAGCAGCCATCCCACCGATGTGCAGCGGCTGTTTATGCTCAATTCCTCCGACGTGCGAAAAAAGATTACCCAAAGCCCGCTGCTGCGAAAAATCTTCGACGCCGGCAAAGGCAAGCCCCGCGAGATGATCGCCAGCCTCTATATCACAATTTTATCGCGTTATCCGACGCCCCAGGAATACCAGGCCATCGAAAAGCATTTTGCCGCCAAACGAAATCGAACCGGCGAAGCCGCAGAAGATTTAACCTGGGCCTTGCTCAACAGCAGAGAATTCTTATTCCGGCATTAAAATGGTTGAGGACCTTAAACCATGAAGCAGAATAGATCACACATCCAAACCCTGAACCGCCGCGACATGCTCAAGTGGATGCTCGGCACCGCGGTCGCACCAGCCCTCATCGAGCCGACACGGCTGTTCGCCCAGGCCGCGCCGCCGCGTACTCCCGCCAAAGCCATCATTCAAATCTGGATGTGGGGCGGCCCGTGCCATCTGGACACCTTTGACCCCAAGCCCGACGCCGGCGAAGCCTACACCGGCCCGTTCACCAAGCCCATCGCCGCCAACGTCGATGGCATCCGCATCGGCGAAATGCTGCCGCTGCTGGCCAAACAGGCCGACAAATATTCCCTCATCCGCAGCATGACTCATCGCAGCAACGCCCACGAAATCGCGACTTACATGATGCAGACCGGACGCAACCCCGGCGAGCGGCTGGTCTATCCGTCCATGGGGGCGGTGGTCTCGCTGTTCAAAGGCTATGACCACGGCTACAAAAGTCTGATTCCGCCGTATGTCGTGCTGACCACGGCGCTGGGCCGTTTTTCGGAAGTGGGATTTCTCGGCCCAAAATACAAGCCGTTCGTCACCGGTGGCGACCCCAATAAAACGCCGTTTGCCGTCGAAGGCATCGTCGCCGAAGGCATCACCGAACAGCGCCAGAAAGACCGCCGCCAGCTGCTGTCCACCCTCGATTCGCTGGGTCAGGCCATCCCGGACAACGACGAATTCAAACGCTTCGACCAGTGCCAGAACAACGCCTACGAAATGATCCTCGGCGACGCCCGCAAGCTGTTCGATTTATCCCAGGAAAAAGCAGAACTCCGCGACCAGTATGGACGAACCACCTTCGGCCAGTCCTGTCTGATGGCCCGCCGCCTGGTCGAACACGGCGTTCCCTATGTAGCGATCAACTACGGCGGCTGGGATACCCACAAGCAGCATTTCGAGACGATGCGCCGCAAACTCCCCGAATACGACAAAGGCCTGGCAGCCCTCCTGCAGGATTTATCCAGCCGCGGCCTGCTGGACAGCACCATCGTCTCCAGCTATGGCGATTTCGGCCGCACACCCAAAGTCCAGTGGGAAGAGCCCTGGAACGGCGGACGCGGACACTACGGCAATTGTTTTTCGGCCCTCGTCGCCGGCGGCGGCTTCAAGGGCGGCTGCGTGGTCGGCGCCTCCGATGCCCATGGCGAAGAAGTGGCCCAGCGTCCCGTCTATCCGCAGGATTTGATCGGCACTTTTTACCAGTTGATGGGCATTGACCCCGACGGCCCGATGCCCAACCCCATGGGTATGGATATCAAAGTCATGCCCTCGGTCAACAAAGACGGCGCCCCAACCGGCGGCCGACTCAATGAAATTATAAAAGCCTGATTCCTTATGAAAAAAATAACGCAAATAACATTGACGGTTCTGATTCTTGGTGTTGGCTGTGTCTGGGCGGAGACTGCCCCCAAACTGCCGAATATCGGCTATCTCTATCCTGCCGGCGCACAGCAGGGCACAACCATCCAGATCACCGTCGGCGGACGAAACCTCCGCGGTGTCAAAGAAATCTATGTCTCCGGCGATGGCGTCAAGGCTTCCGTCGTTACCTATCAGGGACGGCTCAAATCCCTCAACCAGCAGCAGCGGGATGAATTAAACAGTCGCCTGCGCCAACTGCGTCAGAAATTCGCCCCGCCCGGCCAGAACCGCCGCGTGACCCCACCGGCCCCGAAAAACACCGCCCCCAAAACCGATCCCAACGCAGTCACCACCCCGACCGTACCCGTCAAGCTGCCTGACCATCCGATGCTGCGCAACCTCGACAAGCTCAGCGCCGAAGGCCTCCAGAAAGTGGTCGATGAATTCATCCGCCCCAACCTCAACCAGATCAATCCCCAAATCGCCGAGACCGTGGTGATTGAAATCACCGTCGCCCCCGATGCCGCACCGGGCGACCGCCAGATTCGCCTTGGAACAGCCAATGGATTAACCAACCCGATGCTCTTCGAGATCGGCACGCTGCCCGAAATCCGCGAGCCGGACTATGCCGACCCCGGCAAGCCCGTCATCACCCGCCTGACCGTTCCCTCGGTCATCAACGGCCAGATTCTCCCCGGCGAAGTGGACCAGTTTCGCTTTGCGGGTAAGCAGGGCCAGCACCTGGTCATTGAAACCCACGCCCGCCGCCTGATTCCGTATCTGGGCGATGCCGTACCGGGCTGGTTTCAGGCGACCCTGAGCCTGGCCGATGCCGATGGTGACGAGGTCGCCTTTGCCGACGACTTCCGTTTCGACCCCGACCCCGTGCTTTATTACCAAATCCCCCGCGACGGCGATTATATCCTGACCATCAACGACGCCATCTATCGCGGACGCGAAGATTTTGTCTATCGCATCGCCGTGGCTCAGCAGCCGTTTGTAACCTCCATTTTCCCGCTGGGCGGCCCTGCAGATAAACCCCTGACGGCGACCGCCCACGGCTGGAACCTGTCCGAAAAACAAATCAGCCTTGATACCCGCCCCGACGGCCCCTCGATACGCACCCTCCAATTCCAGCAGGACGGCCTGTGCTCCAATCCCGTACTCTATGCGGTCGATACACTGCCCGAAACCGATGAAAACGAAGACAACAATACCAGCGCCCAAGCCCAGAAAATCGACCTGCCCCGCATCATCAATGGCCGCATCGCCCGGCCCGGCGACATGGATGTCTTTCGATTCGAAGGCAAAGCCGGCCAGAAAATCGTCATCGAAGTCCTGGGCCGCCGCCTGCATTCCCCGCTGGATTCACTGATTCGCCTCAAAGATGCCAACGGCAAAACCCTGGCCTGGAATGACGATTGCGAAGACAAGGAATCCGGCCTGATGACCCACTATGCCGATTCGTATCTGACATTTACGCTGCCCGAAGACGGCGCCTATGATGTCTGCCTGACCGATTCCCAGTCCCACGGCGGCACCGACTACGGCTATCGCCTGCGCATCAGCCCGCCGCGTCCTGATTTTTCCGTCTATGTCGATCCGGCCAGCCTGACCATTCCCGCCGGCCGCAGCGTCCCGGTTAACGTCCACGTCTTCCGCCGCGATGGTTTCGATGGCGATGTGGAACTGACCCTCAAAAACGCCCCCAGAGGCTTTGTCCTAAGCGGCGGACCGGTATCGGCCGGACAAAATGATATGAGTATGACCCTGACCGCCCCGGCCAATGCCCCCGCTCGGGCGATTGCTCTGCAATTCCAGGCCCGTGCCCAGCTCGACGGCAAGCCCGTCACCCGCCCGGTCACCGCCTGCCAGGATATGATGCAGGCCTTCATCTATCGCCATTATGTCCCCTCGCAGGATCTCGTGGTCACCGTCACCGGAACCCGCCGCACCACCCGTCCCGCCCCCCAGGCCGCAAAACCATCCAATCCTTCTGATATCTGAAATTTCAAATCCTCAAATTTGTCCTCCGCGTCCCCCTGTGGTCGCCTAATATGTATCCCTGTCTTCTTGTATTCTTGATCCACGCCCCCCGTGCCTGACCTTTCCAACTCACGTAGGGGCGGACCTATGTGTCCGCCCTGATCCACCCCGTGGTTGCCCTGATTAATCGTAGGGCGCGACTTGCAGTCGCCCATTTCATACCCTCATGTTCATTTACGCATGTAGGGGCAATCCCCCCGTGGTTGCCCAAATTAATCACAGCAGCCTGGAGCGCAAGCGACGGGTTTTTCCCAACGTAGCCGAAGCATCCTGCTTCAGACATTTATTCCCGTGTACGGGCGACCTGCTGGTCGCCCATCGCTGCCCCGTGCTCCGCCTCTGAAATTTCAAATCTCAAATATTCCACGAACTACGAACTACGAACTATGAACTACGAACTTTTAATTTCTCAATTCGCTCCGCCTTCCGGCCCAAAGGGCCAGCCTAACCCAGCCCAGGGCAACGCCCTGGGGCCCGTCCCCACCCTCCCCGCCCCACGCCCTGTAAGGGCAAGATAACACCCATGTTGCATCTAGTCATTCCCACAAATTGCCCGGTACCCTGGCAAAGGGTGGCACCGCCAAACTCTGTTTGACGGTGGCGGGACACCCCGTGCGTTCATTCTCCCTGTATTTTACGTTAGCCGCAGGTGTAACCTGAAAACCCCATCCAACTACACATCCCCAACCCGGGAGGGGTTGAATAAAATAATCCCAGATATCGCATATTAATGAAGCATTATCACGCTGCAAAACTCTATTATGGTATTATATAGGAGATCACTACTGTCCAACTGTTTGA
>DLFY01000127.1 GCA_002482415.1 Phycisphaerales bacterium UBA7708 | reverse complement strand
TTTCAAATCTCAAATTTCAAATCCCTTTTTATCTGCGTAATGCCTTATACGCCTGGTTCATGAATTCCAAAAACGTATCCGTCTCTATATTAAAATCGTCTTGCCCTGCCGGTCATAAAGCTGCTGCGCGATCTGAATTGACAGAATATTCCGGGACCAGCCGTTTTCAATGGTTTTGCCGAACCATCGTCTTGTCTTCATGGTTGCCAACAGTCAGCAGGTCCAGCTTAAAAGCACAGTCTTTCGGGTCATACCGACGCATTTCCAGGCCCAGCGGAAACACATCGTTGCCATCCTGAACACCCTCGACATAGACTTCCGTATAAATATCTGTCGTGAACCCGGCTCTGACATCATGTTCAAGAATATCATACAATTGCTCGTCAGAAAGACTTTCTTGGTTTTTCAACTTCCCCCACAATTCCGGATTAACCGCATAACGCCATACATGATCCACCCAAATGTAAGGTGTCCTGTCTTTCATTAATAAATATCGCTGCTTCTCCTCCCGAGGCAGAGAATGAGACCCGGCATAATAGGTTTTCACACAGCGCTCGAAAAAAGCCCTGTCCTCATCCGACAATCCCGGCTGGCTTTCAACATGGAGTCGATACAAGGATGGTCCCGGAATCGGCAGTGCATTGGAACCCCTAATCAGATACGGCGGCGCATCAGGATCATGTTTTCCAACTTGAATACAAAATTCCTTGTCGACAACAGCGGCCTCTTTGCTGACCCCCAGAATCACATAATATCCGGCCAGCACAGGTCCGCGGATAACTCCGCTCAATGCTGTTGCTTCCTGTACCGCCACAGGTTCATCACTCTCCCATGTGGGGATGCCGTCATCCATGGAAAACGTGCCTTTCACCGCCGCCTTTGTCTCGCCAGCATGGACAAAAACCGATGGAATCTGCACTTTCAGCGGACCGAAGATATCGCAATCACCGGTCTTGTAAAGAAACCGCAAAATCGCCCGCTTAGTTCCTCCATCCTGCGATAGATACACATAAAACGGGCCGGATGCATTGCACGACAGAATTTTTTGTCCCGTGCGGCTTAACGTAATTGCATGCGGGCTTAATATCAATCCCAGATTCGCCGTCATGGCCAGTTTGCCAACCGCTTCACCGTATGACATCCGGCCTTTTAAATCAATATAAAGCGATTTGTTTTCATCAATCTTCTGAACTTCACATTTTTGTCTGAATAAGTCTATCGCTTTATCCCGGTTCGCTTTCCGGCCCGATAGTCCCACAAACACACTATCGCCTCTGGCCTCCGTTTGCCAGCTCTGACCAGGTTCAAAACAGGAAACTATCACTTCATCAACCTGCTGCTCCGTAATGCCTGTCAATTCCAGACAGACCTCCCGGAGGTCAATGTCAATCCACAGAGGAATTCCGTATTTCTCGCTTAAATCATGGGCGATAAAATTCACGGATTGATGACTATAATCCAGCTCGCATTGTTTTTGATAGTAATAATCAACCGGAAAACGTGTTATCGAAGGCACCGCAGCCTGCTCCCCACAGCATAATGGAGCACAAATGCCCGCCAGAATGATCCCGATTGTTATCTTGTACATCCTGTTTACTCCTTAAATACTGATCCTACTTGAAATTTCCCGTTTTGTCGCGGCTAAGTACAGTAGCTTCAACCACTTGCTTCTTTTACCCGCGGAATTATCATGCCCGTTAGGTTTATTTCCTTTTGCTGACGCGTTTGGATTTTGTATTTCCTGAACATCCTGTCAATTCCTTCTCCAATTCCTCAATACTGGGCAGGCTCGGCTTAAGCTCCTTCGGCAGGGACCGTACCAGTTGTGTCTCCCACTCAGCAACACCGATGGGCTTAGTGAGACTTCGCAGCGCATAGTCCACTACAATCCGATTCTTCGATTTGCACAACAGCAATCCCACCGCAGGCTTATCATCCGGGTGCCGCAGCAAATCATCCACCGCCGATAGATATACATTCATCTGCCCGACAAAAGCCGGGTCAAAATCACCCGCCTTCAATTCAACGACAATATAACAGCGCAGCCGCAGATGATAAAACAACAAATCCAGATAGAAATCCTGGTTCCCAACCTCCAGATGGACTTGCCGACCGACGAAAGCAAATCCTGCTCCCAGCTCCAGAAGAAACCGCTGAATGTGGGCCACAAGGGACTCCTCTAACTCGCGTTCCCGGCGAAGGTCTGCAGTCCCCAGAAAATCAAACAGATAGGGATCCTTGAATATCTGCTCAGCCATATCCGATTGCTCCGGCGGCAGGGTCACAGAAAAATTATTGATCGTCTTGCCCTGCCGGTCATACAAACAGGACTCAATTTGTAAAGCCAACACAGGCTGTGACCACCCATTTTCAACAGTTTTTTGAGCATACCACAGCCGCTCCCGCGGCGAATTTAGTTTATCCAACAGGGCTATATTGCTGCGCCATGGAATTTGTGCAACGACCCGTTGCACAATTGTTTTATCAGGCCATGCCGCCGCAAAGGCCCGCATATACTTGAGATTTCGCGGCGACAGCCCCTGCATATCCGGAAATGCATTGCAGAGATCCCTGCTCAGCCGATCGACAACCTTCGTCCCCCAGCCTTCATGTTGCTGACGCTCTAAAATAATAGTGCCGATATCCCAGTATAACATTACCATCGCAGCATTGGCGGCAAGAACTGTCCGAATCCGCTCCTCGCTGATCCGACGTTTCAAGTCCGCCAAAACCACGGGGTATTCTTTCGGAAGAGTCGCCGCAGCAGGACTATTTGAATGAGCTTCTCTCGGTTCACGCTGCTTGCTGGTTTTGGGGGTGATGCGAACAGGACCGACCTTTTTCTTCATTTGCTCCATAATATAAAGCTCCTCTATCCACAATACTGATTACTTCGCTCCATATTTCTA
>DLFY01000301.1 GCA_002482415.1 Phycisphaerales bacterium UBA7708 | reverse complement strand
CTGCGACCGCCAAAGCCTGGGCCAAAATGCTCCTGTGCCGCAAACGCGTGCATAAACAAACGCCCGCAGGTTCATTTTATGACAGTTGCGGCGTGTGCCCCTCCTGCCGCCTGTTCGAAGGCGAAGGACATCCGGACTATATCTCGATTTACAAGGAATTGCTCTCTTTCACCCGTGAAGGCAAAAACCGCAAGCCCCCGCTGGATATGCCTATTGACGTCATCCGCGAATTTCTGATCGAAAAAGTGGCCTCCAAACCCCAGGAATCGGAGTACGTTGTCTATGTAATACACGAGGCCGAAAAACTCAATATCCCCGGCCAAAACGCACTGCTCAAGACCCTTGAAGAGCCACCGTCATTTTGCGTGATTATTCTGCTGTGCTCCAAAACCGAATCCCTGCTGCCGACGATTCACTCCCGCTGCCAGATTGTCCGCTTCGGTGCCGTGGACCGGGAGCATATCATGTCTGCCCTCAAACAGCATGGCATCCCTCCCGCAGCCGCCGGCTATTGGGCGGGTTTCAGTGACGGCTCACTCGGACAGGCCCTGACCTGGGCCCAGCTCGAATGCGACGGCAAAAGCGTATATGACATCAAAAAAGACCTCGTCCTGCGGCTGGGCGAGTTTCAATTGGCCAATACCCTCGAGCTGTCCGAGTGGCTCTCTCAGGCCGCCAAGGCAGTCAGTGGTGCCCTGGGCAAAACAGCAGGCCAGGTCAGCTCCACCGACATCAACCGTCGCGGGCAGAAACTGATTATCCAGATGATGCAATGGGCTGTCTATGATGCAATGCGGCTTTTGCTGGGCCTGTCGCAGGGATTGGTCAACAGCGATCAGGCCGATTCCATTCGAAATCTGGCCGGCCGGCTCGATTATGACCGCGCCGCAAAAGTGGTCCTGCAATGTCAACAAAAGATACAATGGATCGACAGCAGCGTCAATGAGAAGCTGATTTTCGAAGGGTTATTGTTAAATCTGGCCGGATTGGATATACTATCGGCCTCTGTGTCTTGATTGATGCCGAAAAGGCATTTGGTAAAGACGAGTAATGCGATAAAATATAGCGAGAATAAGAATGACACAACCAGACAATACAGCCAAGCAGAAAACACCGCCGCCTCGAAAGCTCATGCTGGTTCGATTCGGCAAGATGGGAACGCTCGGCTGGTGTGAACATAACGAAACGAACATCCCCCGTACCCGCCCGCACGTGGTCATCAAGACCAGCCGTGGCCTGGAACTGGGGCAGCTTGTCGGTGTCGGCAATTATCGTTCGGGCCAGTTCAAAAGTACCCCCGAACAGGTTGAAGAGTATTTCGGCCCCACCGAAACCGGCCAGCCGGTCATCACCGAAACCGGAACGTTTGTGCGTTTTGCCACCCCCGAAGACCTGCGTGAACAGCAGCATCTGGAAATCTCGGCCGTCCAGGAAGCCAAAACCTGCGAAAAACTGGCCGCTGAACTGAATCTGCCCATGAAGATTATCGAAGCCGAACATCTGTTTGGCGGCGAACGTGTGGTCATTTATTTCACCAGCGAGGGGCGGGTGGATTTCCGCGAACTGGTCAAACGCATGGCCCGCGAATACCAGACCCGCATCGAATTACGGCAAATCGGTTCCCGCGACGAGGCCAAGCTGGTCGGCGATTATGAAACCTGCGGGCAGGAATGCTGCTGCAAACGGTTCCTGAAAATCCTGGCCCCCGTGAATATGCGGATGGCCAAGCTGCAGAAAGCCACGCTGGACCCGTCCAAAATCAGCGGCCATTGCGGACGGCTCAAATGCTGCCTCCGCTATGAGGATGCGACCTATCTGGAACTCCGCGAGCGTCTGCCCAAAAAAGGCGAGACCATCACTACCGCGCAGGGTGTCGGACGCGTTGTGGATGTGCAGATTCTGACCCAGCTTGTTGTGGTACAGTTTGAAAACGGCGACCGTCAGGCCTGGCCCGTCGATGAAATCAATGCACTCAATAAGCTTGCCCCGGCAGAAGAAGTGCAAAAAGAAGTCGCCAGCCAGCCGCAGCCGGAAATCTCCGAAAAAGAAATCACCGCTGTCGATGAGGTGACGACAGAAATCGAAGATCTGAGCCGCCAGATGCGCAGCGAAGAACAGCGCCCGCGCGGCGGCCAGCAGCGTCCCCCTCGGGACTCGCAGCCCCAGTCCCGCCCGCAGCAGCAGGGCCAGCAGGACCGCGGCGGGAAATCCGACCGTCCCGGCGGCGGCAAAAATCGCAATAAAAAATTCAAGAAGCGTTTTCAAAACAACAACGGAAATAACAATCCCGGCAATCGCAATAACGGCGGGCCCAGACCCAACCAGAATCAAAACCAGCGGCCCAATCGCCCTCCGCAGCCGGAAGGTGGAAATTCATGACGCGAAAAATGCTTGTGACCTCGGCGCTGCCCTACGCCAACGGACCGATTCATATCGGCCATCTGGTCGAATATATCCAGACCGATATCTGGGTGCGCTTTCAGAAATTGTGCGGCAATACCTGCTATTATTTCTGTGCCGATGACACCCACGGCACACCGATTATGATTCGGGCCAAGAATGAAGGCATTCGCCCCGAAGACCTGATCGCCCGGATGCATGGCGAACATCTGCGGGATTTCACCGCGTTTCATGTCGGCTTCGACAATTATTACACGACCCATTCGCCCGAAAACCGCGAACTGAGTTGTCTGATTTACCAGCGCGCCCAGGCCGCCGGCTCGATTGTGGAAAAAAGCATCCAGCAGGCCTATGACGACCACGAAAAAATGTGGCTGCCCGACCGGTTTATCAAGGGAACCTGCCCTCGCTGCAAGGCTGAAAATCAATATGGCGATTCCTGCGATGTCTGCGGGGCGCATTATCAGGCCTCGGAATTGATTAATCCCGTCAGCGCCGTCAGCGGCAAGCCCCCGGTGCTCAAGGAAAGCACGCATTACTTTTTCCGCCTGACCGATTACGCCGACCGCCTGCGGCAGTTGTTCGCCGCCGGCTATGTGCAGGATTCGGTCCAGAACAAGCTCGAAGAATGGTTCGCCGCCGGTCTGAAGGATTGGGATATCTCCCGCGATGGCCCGTATTTCGGCTTTGAAATCCCCGGCCACAAGGATAAATATTTCTACGTCTGGCTGGATGCCCCCATCGGCTATATGGCCTCCTGCAGGAATTACTGCCAGCGCAACGGCCTGGATTTCGATAAAGTCTGGAACAGCGGCGACTATGAGATTTATCATTTTATCGGCAAGGACATCATGTATTTCCATGCGTTGTTCTGGCCGGCGCTGCTGTTTGCCGCCGATCTTCGCAGGCCCGACAAGCTGTTTGTTCACGGCTTCCTGACCGTCAACGGCCAGAAAATGAGCAAGAGCAAGGGCACCTTTATCATGGCCCGCACCTATCTTGAGCATCTGGACCCGGAATATCTGCGATACTATTACGCCTCCAAGCTGTCCGGCGACGTCGGCGATATCGACCTGAATCTCGATGATTTCATCAACCGCGTCAACGCCGACCTTGTGGGTAAACTGGCCAACCTCGCCAGCCGCTGCGGCCCGATGCTGACCGGTAAACTCGATGGTCGTCTCGGCTCGCTTGACGCCGCTGGCAAAGACCTCCTGGCCTCACTGGTTGCGGCCAAACAGGATATCATCACTGATTATGAACAGTTGAATTACGCCTCGGTCGTCCGCCGGGTCACTGCGATGGCCGATGTCTGCAATAAATATACCGAAGACAACCAGCCCTGGGTGGTGGTCAAGACCGACCCCGAACGGGCCCGCATCACCCTGACGACAATCCTGAACGCCGTCCGGATTCTGACGATTTATCTCAAGCCGGTCATTCCTGCGTTTGCCGACAAAATCGAACGTTTCCTCGACATCCCGGCCCAGACTTTTGCCGATGTGGAAATGACACTGGAAGACCGACCGATCAAAAACTTTATACGACTTGTGGAACGTGTGGACAAAGAAAAGGTAGAAGCCATGATTGAACAAAGCAAGCCCGCCGAGCAGCCCGCTGCTGGGCCAGCCCCCGCAGCAGAAGAACATAAACCCGCATTGCCCGCCGGATGGGATGAACCCCTGGCCCCCGAATGTACCATAGAGGATTTTGCCAAAGTGGATTTACGGATTGCCCGCGTGCTCAAGGCCGCGGCAGTCGAAGGCGCCGACAAGCTGCTCAGCCTCGAACTGGACCTGGGCGGCGATGTGATCCGCCACGTCTTTGCCGGCATTGCCAAGGCCTATAAACCCGAAGACCTCGTCGGCCGGCTGGTTGTTTGCGTGGCCAATCTCAAACCCCGTAAGATGCGGTTTGGCCTGTCTGAAGGCATGGTCTGTGCCTCCGGCCCCGGCGGCAGCGAAGTCTTCCTGCTGTCTGTCGATTCCGGCGGCAAGCCCGGCCAGCGCATTCACTAATCCATTCTTGGAGAACCGGCTTGGCCAAGCTCAGTATCGAACAGGTTGCCCGTGATGACGGACGGTATGATCCCCGTGCCGTGAAGTTTGTCTTTGAAGGCCTGGGCCATACCATCGAAAAGCTCCGTCTGGATGAAGAATCCGACCAGCCGCGTCACGTCAGCGGCCAGGAACTGGCATGGGGACTGGCCGACCTCGCCCGTAAACGCTGGGGCAGACTGGCGGCGATGGTGCTGAATCACTGGGGCGTCCGCCGCACCCGCGACTGGGGCGACATCGTCTATCTGATGATTGAACACGAATGGATGAGTTCACAGGAAAACGACCGCATCGAAGACTTCGACGAGGTCTATGATTTCCTGTCGGTCTTCGAGAAAAACTACGTCATCGACATCAAGTAATGCGGTTTAGCTCAGCACTTCCCGTATAATCTGCTTATACGCCTCTTTGGCCTGCTCAAGCTGCTCGATGGCGATAGACTCATTGGGTTTGTGGCACATCCTCGGATCTCCCGGCCCCAGGATAATCACCGGCGCATTGAGCCGTGCCAGCCACGGCCCGTCCGTGGTAAAGCCAACTGCGCTGACCTGGTCCGTCCCCAACGCCTTGCAGACTTGTTTCAGAAATGAATTATCCGCGTCCGTCTCCAGCGCCGGCACTGAACGCACCACCGAAATCGACGCATCGAAATCCTTGTCATGCCGCTTAAGCTGTTCGAGCAGCCGTTCAATGTCCTGAATGACCACATTGTGGGCCTGCCCCGGCAGCGTGCGGATATCCACCCGAATCGAACACTGGTCCGGCACAATATTCGGCGCCTGTCCGCCTTCAATCTGGTTGATGCTCATGCTGCACCCGCCCAGCAGCGGATGCACAGGATAATTGATCTTGTGTTCGCGGAGCTTCTGTATCAGCGTCACCATCTTCTCGATGGCATTAATCCCCAGGTGCGGCATCGACCCGTGGGCGGTCTTGCCGACGGTCGTTATCTTCAGCCATAAAATCCCCCGATGAGCCCGCATGATGTGCATCCCCGTCGGCTCCGGCACAATAATCCCCGCCAGCGGCCCGATTGTCGATTCCACATCACGCACAAATCGCTTGACGCCGACGCTGGTGGTTTCCTCCGCGGCAGTCCCGCTGAAAATCAAATCCCCCGCAAGAGAGCCGGCCTCGTTGTGAATCTCGGCCACCGCCGCAGCGACCGCCGCAATCCCCCCCAGCATATCCGTCGCCCCGCGGCCCAGTATTTTCCCATCCTGTTCAATCCCTTCAAAGGCCGGAAACGCCCACGTCTCCTGTCCCTGCGGCACCACATCCAGGTGTCCGGCAAACAGCAAGGCGGGCCTGCCGCCGCTTCCCGCAATGCGTGCCGTGAAGTTGGCGTTCTTGTCATCCCAGCAGTCGATTTCGCAGTCAATCCCCAATGGACTCAGGAATTGCCGCAGCACCTGTGCCGTTTCAATTTCACCTTTGTCCGATGTCGGTGCCGTTCGTATCAGTTGTTTTAATAAGTCTCGCATAAGACTTATCATTATAACGCATCGAACCAAAAAGAAAACCCCCTGCATCCGCAAATTTCAGCAGGATTTCCGCCTCATTGCGTTATGTTATAAAGTC